>NZ_JBRAKS010000338.1:0-4158 GCF_052745115.1 Candidatus Jordarchaeum sp. | reverse complement strand
ACTCGGAAAAGAAATTTAAAGAGGGGGGTGACAAATGTCTATGATTTCTACAGTTTCCGTGAAGAGATGGTTGACTTGGAAGTTATTATTCTTGGAAGTGGAGACACGGTTGGAACACCAAAATTAAATTGTAAATGCGAAACATGTATTATTGCTCGTCAGCAGGGCATTCCGAATGCTCGCACCCGTTTTGGAATAATTATCCGTGAACCAGAAAGAAACAGAAACATGGTCATAGACACCGGACCGGATCTTAGAGCTCAACTAATAAGAGAAGGAATAAACAGAATAGCAGCAGTCCTATATACACATCACCACTACGACCACATATTAGGGTTTAGCGAATTCTACCGGGTCCAACAATTTGTCAAAGTATTTGGATTAAAAGAAACACTTGACTTCGTACTGGAAAAAATGGGATTCAAAATAATCAACGCGAAGCGTAAAGAAATAAAGCTCTACGAAACCATCGACTACCACAATATTCAGTTCCAAGCCTTTCCAGTTTACCATCCCAGCTGGAATGTTACCCATCCGGAGTCAATCATACAACCGATTGGCTATAATTTTAATATTAACGGCAAAAAGTTTGTTGTTACTGGTGACACCGGAGTGAGAATTCCAGAGGAGTCCTTGCGAATCATGAAAACCCCGGACCTCCTAATAACCGATGCATTTATAGACAAACCAACCCACTTCCTAGACCACCACATGACAGTAAACGAGGCCATTGAACTAGCAAAAACACTCAAAGCTAAGAAAACGGTACTAATTCATCTTGCACACATGAATCCTCCACATGAAAAATTACAGGAAAAAGTTGATCCCACCAAGGAAAAGATTTTAATCGGATACGATTCTTTAAAACTATTTCTATAAATTGATTAGGATTTAAAAAAAGCAAATTTATACATTAGGATTTAATGGGGGTTTAACGGTGCTTTTCCGTTGGATTACCACTCCCTCCAGATTTTTGGGATGCGACTCATTTCCAACCCCCGTGTTTTAACATCGCCCGCGAAACCGTACCGGAGCATAATTGGTTATGTGTAGCTTTCTGAACAGGAATCCTGAATAATCGACATTGAGATTCTCGGGAAGCAATTCGTAGGCTGTTTTGTGAACATAGTATTGAATATCAGTGCCGTTTAGATTGCCTTTGTTCTCAAATCCTTCGACTTCCAAAATTTCTTTTTCAGGGTATAAGTCTATTCGGATCTCTATTCTGCTGCCGCCTCAGGCATAAACTCTATCGGGCCATATAGCTATAGCTGGTTTTTCATTGTTCTTTGATATTGTTTCCGAGGTTTTGGCGATGTATTCTTTTGCGTTTTCTGTAAGAGTTATATCCAAATTTATCACTACTCTGGGTTCGGTTATTCACGATTGTTCACAGTTAGCACATCAATGCTAGGATTATAAATAACACTTCATATTTAACTTTTTCCACCAACAAAATATTGTAAAGTAAAATGTAAATCATTATATAAAAAAAGAAAAAATAGCTAAATTACCGCTCTTCTCAAGTAATGAACTCAATAAAAGGCTAGCGTTTGAAAATAAAAAATTATAAAAATGGAAATTTTGAGCAATCATAATAAAATAGAGAGCCCCCCATCTTCAGGAGATTATGGGAACAAGCCTCTCAACTCTATGGCTCTCGCTACACGCCCCACGGCTAAAATATAAGCCGCGGTCCGCATATCCACCTTTTTCTTCTCATGAATAGAGAGCACAGAATCAAACGCTCCAAGTATTAACTGTTTAAGTCTTAAATTAACGTCCCGCTCATTCCATAGAAAAGCCTGAAGAGACATTACCCACTCAAAGTATGAGACTATAACTCCTCCAGCGTTTGCCAGAATATCGGGTATTACAGGTATGCCGCGGTCTATTAGTATTTCGTCTGCCTTGGGCGTTGTGGGAGCGTTGGCTCCCTCCACTATTATTTTTGCCTCTATATCATTTGCATTTTCATGTGTTATTTGGTTCTCCATAGCTGCGGGAAGGAGAACATCCACGTCCATACTAAGAAGCTGTTTGTTGGCCTTCTCCAAATTTGGTACGTATTCTATGTTTTTGCCTTCAAATTCGGATAACGGTTTCCCTGTTCTTACATGTTTTAGTAGTTGGTTTACGTTTAAACCATCGGGGTTAAATAGGCCACCCTCTACTGTTGTGATGCCGACTATTTTGCATCCTTTTTCGGTTAGAAATTCTGCGGCGTAGGATCCTACTTTTCCGAAGCCTTGTATGGCAACTGTTGAGCCTTTTAAGGGTATTTTGTAGTATTCGAGTGCTCTGCGAGTTATGAACATTACGCCTTTTCCGGTTGCGTATGATCTTCCTTTGGTTCCGCCTATTTCTAGGGGTTTACCGGTCACTACGCCGGGTACGGAGTAGCCGGTCATCATGGAGTAGGTGTCCATCATCCAGGCCATTGTTTGCTCATTGGTGTATAGGTCTGGTGCGGGGATGTCTTTTTCGGGACCGATAATGGGTAGGATCATGTAAGTGTATCTGCGGGTTAGTCTTTCCAGTTCGCATATAGACATTTCTTTGGTGTTGCAGATTACCCCTCCTTTGGCTCCTCCATAGGGAATATCTGCCACGGCGCACTTCCAGGTCATTAGAGCCGCTAGGGCTTTGATCTCGTCGTAGGTTACTGAGGGATGATATCGGACTCCTCCCTTACAGGGTCCGCGAGCGTAATTGTATTGTACTCGGTACCCTTCGTATACGTTGATGCTTTCGTCGTCCATTCTTATGGGTATGGATACTTCTAAGGAGCGTTGCGGTTTTCTGAGAAAGTTGTGAATGTTATGGTTCAGATTCATTATTTCAGCGGTTTTGTCTAGTTGATTCAACACGTTTTGGAAAGAGTTCTCTTTTCCCATTTAGAAGCACAACCTATAATTATTTCCTAAATATCACTTTCTTTAGGTTTTATTTAAGGATTGGTATAAATTTATACTCAAAAATTAAAATTTTAGTGAGTCAATCTGTCGTTATTAAAAATAATGACTAGGTTTTTTACTTTTGAATTTTAATACCTTTTGTGTTTCCGCTTGGAGTTCGTCTAGGTTTTGATAAAGCATATCCAAGTATTTTCTTGCTGTTTCTGCTCTTTTTTGAATGCCTTCATACAAGATTTGGAAAATTTGACTCTTAAGTAGTTCCGCTGCCCATTTGAGAACATGTACTTTTTCTTTTTCTAATTTTACTGCTTGGTCTACAACATTGAGTTCTGTTCTAGCCTGTATTAAATTAAATGCGAGATCTTCTACTTGAATATTTTTAGGAATTAGTTCGTCTGTTGGTATCTCGAAACGAACAAACGACTCGAACTTTTTCAGAGCAGTCTCTTTATCTCCCCAAAGTGCAGCAGGTATTAGTTCGGTAAATTTTTCCGAATGTTCATATGCTTCTCTTCGAACATCTAATAAAATCTTCAGATCTTTTTGTATCTCATTAAATGTATCTAAAATTTTTAAAAAGTCTTTGAATTCATATTCAACCCCAATTTTATCGGAAGGAGTTAAGTAACCAGTGATTCTCAAAAAGCTTTCAGCAAATTTTTTCAAATTTTCGAATAAATTCAATAGTTTATTTATACATTTATGTGATGAATCCTTTAGTGCCTCTTCAAAAAGAACATGAAACTCATTGTCGAGATTTAACCATTTTTTTATTGTTTCCTCCAAATCACTCACAAAGTGTTCAGCAATTTCGGATCTTAGAATTTTTAAAATATCAGGAAGCTCTTTTAGCTCTGAAAGTAGAAGAGTAAACAGGTCTTTGATTTTGGGAGAAACAAAATCTAATGTGCTACTAATATTATATTTCAGGAAACCCAGGTCTATTTTTTGTGGTTCTATAATATCCTCAAGATTTTTTTTTCTAATAAAAATATTAGAATGTTCTTTTACTCCAAGTGAATCAGCTATATTATAGAAAAAGTCAAACCAAAGGGTCATAGCTTTAAAGTACATATCAAGGAAATATACGAACTTTGACAGTGATACAGTTGACCATTGAATTGCATCAACAAATTGGTGAAATTTGTATTCTTTAAATTCTCTCTCAGTTTGCTTAGAAAACCCATCATCTATTGAATAGAGATCTTTCGAGAAATTCGCAATCAATCTGAAATATTTT
>NZ_JBRAKS010000337.1:0-4161 GCF_052745115.1 Candidatus Jordarchaeum sp. | reverse complement strand
TTATCTGATGAGCCAAATTGTTCCTTTTTTATTCTGATTTGTGGCTCGTAAAACTCTATCCTATTCTTTTCTAATTTCAAGTTGTTAATTACATCTTTAATATTATTAATTACCAATACTCCTTCATCAATACCTACAATATGAGCAATTCCATCTATGATTTTAAATTGTACTTTGGGGTATGTATAAAGGAATTTCTTGTCTAAATGATGGTGTAATAATGGTTCTTTAGGAAACACTCGGCCAAGATAGCCTCGTATGGCTGCTGCCTCATAAGGTTCTAAAGGACGTGATGCAGGAATTTTTAGCATGGCCACATCTAATGTTCTCATGCTCATAGAATGAGGCTTCTCACTCCTCTCTCTACTTTTTCTATTTTTGGAGTTGTCCATTTATCTGGTAAAGCAACAATCTTTGTGAATCGTTCTTTTTTGCTTCTTACTTCAATGCCGTGCTTTATAGTTGCATTTTCTACTATTGGATATGGAAACATATTGACCATGATGCCTCTAAAGACCTCACTTAAAAGTGGATCAACAGGATGAGATGCTGTCTGTTCTTTTTCTACTGCCTTAACAATTTCTAATTCTTCAAGAAGTAGACGTGCCTTACCCCTAAAAGTGCCGAGGCGAATTAGATTAGGAAAGACAATGTCTTCTTTTGAAATTAAAAATCCTTTAAACTCTGTCTCTGGTGGAAGATAATTAAGGATTTCTGCCTTTAAAACTTCGCCCATTTTTGTTTGAGCAGTAAACCCATCGTTTTCGCCTTTAGTCCACTCAGGAAAATATCTTAGAGGACTTGCTAACAGGGCAGGGGTAAAATAAAATTTGTTTGAAGCAAGTGAGTTTTTATAGCGTGGAGTATTTCTACCGCCATTATGTTCCCCAATAACATAAGATTGATCTTCAGGATTGAGTCCTGTAATTTCAGGAGGCAGAATAGCAGTTACTGCAAAATTGATTGCAGTTGCATGGAGATAAGGCGGCGCAAAGGCAGCAGAAAGTCCCTCACGGGCATAAAACAAAGGGTCAAGGAGATAAATTGAGTATGCAAAGACTTTCATCTTTATGCCTATCCTTCTGCTGACTCCTCTCCTGCTTCAGTTGTTTCTTCTTTTGCCTTACTTCCCCGCTTTCCTTTTTCTTGTTTCTTTTTTGGCAATATATGGGGTATTAATTCAGCAACTTTTTTGAATGAATCTTCAACTGTCGGAAGGTTTAAATCTGCAATTTTACATAAGTCATCCTTTTTCTCGCTCTTGACTAAGTCGTATGAAGAAAGGGTCTCTCTATCGCTCAGCACATAACCTACTATTTCAGTTTTTACTTTTCCCCATTCCCTTGTGGACGCACCTAAGCGGGTAAGCCTATTAAGGTTGTCTATTAAAATGGAGGTTAACTCTGGCGTTGGGTCTCTTAAAGTAACAACACCTGAAAATTCGGTCTCAGTAGGGACTTTTAAAATCGTCATTAGTGCCTGCCCTGTAGTTAATGTCTCCTCATCAACAGCATTTGCAGTATATGCAGAGATATCTTTTACTTCTGTCCTTGAGATAAAGGTTTCTCCTAACACTCTTGACAATAGGTTGTAATCCGCCTTAGTTGCAGAGGTCTCGCCAGTTCCACCAAATAAAAGACAAGCAGGACAAGTCATGCAAAGATGATCCTTTAAGTAACAGTTGGAATTGTTCGGTATTCCCAAATCCCTTTGTTTTTCCATAACCAATCTGCGCAGTTTTCCTTTAATCTTTCTCCACGGGATAATAAACCTATTCCCAAGAGATTTATAATTGAAAGTCAGAACTTCTTCTGGCTCATTGGAACGAATTATTGCATCATCAAGAAGTGTGACTTTAACCACAAGTTGTAAATACCTTCCCCGTGGTAATACCTGAATATCCCCAAAAAGTTCCATTGTGTTACTCATTTGCCACCTCCTTTAAGTTTTGATACCTTGTTAAAATGTAGATTGCAGAAATCAGGGAATTCTTGGCTTTCAGAAAACCACTTAAGTCGCTCTTACGAATTTCGTAATAGCGTTTAATGATTTCCTTAGCTCTATTAACAAAGTTACTTAATTCACTTTGCTCTTCCTGTCCGATTTTTACTGAGAGATTCCGCATAAATCTCTCCATTGCTATATCGAAGGAAAGACCCGACAAGATTGCATCAAGAGCCTGTGCTACAGGTTTCCCTGCTTTATGTTTAGTTAAATCTTTCCAGAAATCCCCTCTTTCTTCAGGTTCTACACAGAAATGCGGGATTCCTTTCTCCTTGTCAGCAAAAAATGCTGCATCTTTTAAAAGTCCGTCCATATTTAGCTCACCTCCTTCATAAGTTATAATTTTTACATTTGCTTTCTTTAGTGCCTTTATTAAATGTGTAGAATATAACTCAAATTCTTCTTTGCTTCCTTGCATATCAACCAATGACATTAAAACAGTACTTGGAGAGTTAAGAATCAAATTACGCGCAAAAATAAACTGCTTTTGTGTCTTGCCAATAATGTTTGCCAAAAGAATAGTCGCCAGGGAGAGGTAATAATTCTCACCTTTTTCATCTGTTAAAACTTCTTCACCAAAAAGACCCTCTTGTTCTTCAGCACCAAGTGAAACTTTAAAACCGAGGTATTTCATTATGTGATATAAAGGCTCATACTGTGCCCTTAGGTCTTTTGGACTGAAATCTTCTTGACGAATATCTCTACCTACTATAAATAAAACTCCATTATCACCCTGCAATACTGGGTCTTTTGACAATTTATCTGCCCATTTCTCTGGGCCAATAGGAATTTCAATCCTTTCCGGGAAAGGAAGTCCACCTAAATCTGTTCTTTCCTTGAATCTAACAATTTGTCTTGGATTTCTCACGCCAGTAGCAACAAGGCCAATAAGTCTTTTGATTTCTTGATAATGGAAAAATAAATCAGGAACTTTGGTCTCAAGTCTTAAATAAACACGACTTTGATTGCTCCTCACATCTTTTCTAAGAATAAGATTATCAAGCCCGCACAATGCACAGATTGCACGATAATTATATTCTGCTTTAATCTGGGAGAAAGATTGGGGTGCTTGAGATAGATTTAAAGCTGGCTGCATCTTTTTAGAAACAGGACATCCGCATCTTTCACAAACTCCTTTTTCTGCATCCGATGTCTTTTTATAACTGCAATACATCTTAAAACTCATTTCTGCACTCTTCCGAAAATTTGTCTCTTCATCCATAGAAATACAGGCAAAAATGTATTCCTCAAGATCTGATTTCTGCTTTTTGTTTTCCGGAGGCTTTGCAATAGCCTGCAAAAGTTCAAATAACTCATTAGGCTTTAAAGTTTTAAGTCGCGTGCTTTTATCTTGTGGCAAGTCTAAAGACTCTGGGAATAAATCTTCAATTTTTGCCATATCAAAAAGAGGATCAATCATATCCCTATTAACTTTTTCAGGTGGTGCATTTCCTGTGAATTTTTTAAATAATTCCTTGCTATATTTATGGGCACTGGTGCTATTCGCACTTTCAAGAACACCGAGTATCCAAGGGTTATTGATTTTTCCTTCTATTAAATTTCTCGTTAATTTGTCAGGAACTAAATCTCGTGCCGATAAGATATCTCTTGCCAACTTGAAAAATACAGTTGCCTTTTGGTCTTTATTACCAAGGGCATTAATAATTTGTTTCTTATTGCATTTCAAAAATTCACCTGAATATTCCTTTGACAAGAGGGTTAAAAAGTCTCCTGTGTATCCTGTAGGAAATGATTTTTGGAGCGAAAGAGATTCCTTTAATATGGATTCATTAATTTTGCCAACACAAAAAGTTTTCTCAGGAAGTGTTGTTTTTGGTTTAGAAACGAAGACAGCCCCATTTTCAAAAGTTCTGAGAAGAGTCCACCCTTTTTCTTTGTATGATTGAATCAAGTTATTCACGACTGTAAAAGTAGTAGGCGAAGCAAAACGGGAAAAAGAGAAATAAGTAAAATCTATTTTATCCTTATATAATTCACGAAGGCGATAAAGTGTCTCAAAAGAAATGTTTTCCATAGAGGCAATATAATCCGCGGTTCTCAATAGATTCGTGAAAAAGGATGCTCCAGCTGTAACTATCTCACTTAAATCATGCTCAGCCACGCTGTGATGCGTATGAATTATATCCCTAATTTTCT
>NZ_JBRAKS010000336.1:0-4162 GCF_052745115.1 Candidatus Jordarchaeum sp. | reverse complement strand
ATCCTTAAAAACACCAGCAAAAATGGTCAGCCACAAAATTCTTATTTATGAGCGTTTAATTTTTAATTTTTAATTTTTAATTTTTATAACGAAAAAAAATTTAAACAGAGTATACCACTAATGCCTTTAGTTTAGTATAAATTAGGATAGCAATAAAATTAAGTATATTTTTCTGAAGCCTATTAGTAAGTATATATTTACTATCGAATGCTGATTGTTAAGAAAATTAAATTTGATGTAATTCCATTCTTAGTAATTCCTATTAGTATTAGAGATCTATATGAGGCTTGTAAATGAGAGATAAAATCGGAAATGAGGAAAAATTCGAGTTCGAGGAAAACGCGGAAACTCAAATACAAAATATCACACTCTGGAGATGCGAAACCTGCGGAGGACTCAATAAAACTGAAGAACCACCAGAATTATGCGAACTTTGTGGAGAGGGGACGAAGTTCGAAAAAATGCAATTAAAAATTAAGACAACTCCAACTTGAAAGACTTACTAAAAAAGAAAAAAGGGTAAGAAGTGGACGATACCGCAAATATTAGAGATTTAAGTAATTCTCTTCATTCTTCTGTTTTTCTCCTTCCTTTCGTCTTGTTGAGAGGTTTTATTTTTCCGATTTTCTTCTATATTTTCATCTTTTGCCTTATTTTTTTCCTTTTCACTTAAATCCTCTTCTACATCCATATTATTCTCTTCCGATTTCTCTGTATCCTTTGTTTCCGTCTCTTTTAATCTCTCTTCTTCTGTTACTTTTACCTCTTCAACTGTTTCGGGTTTTTTCAAATCCTTATCTTCGGGTTCTATTTCTAGTATTTCAGATTCTTCTGTCTCTGGTTCTGCCTCTTCATGTTCTTCTGGTTCTGGTTCTGGTTTTTCTAGGTCTTCTTCTAATGGTGTTTCAACCTCTGTTTGCTCTTCTAGTTCTTTTATTGGTTTTTTTAGGATTTCCTGTTTTTCTTCCTGTTCCTCAATTATTTGTAATACTCGGGCGCTGATTTCGCCAGGGACACCTACTGATTCAAGAAGCTTCTCGCGTTCTATGGGTGTAGCGGTCTTCAACTCCAAGGTTAGTGCGTGGGCTTCATCGGCATTCATTCCAGATTCAACTAAAAGGGGTGTTATGAATTCTGCTAACTCTACTGGGACATAGCGCTCCACTTTGGGCTCAAGACCGACAATAGCCAACTCTTGACTGAGAACCGCTTCCACCACTCGAACTCTTGGTATAAGCTTAGCGGTAACTTTTTCTCCACGACTGATTTTTACTATTAGTTCGTCAATTCTCTTTATAATGGCGGGTATTCGGGCCCTCTTAATGTACGTGTAGGAAGCGAAGGAGATTGTAGGTATAGCGATAGCGGAAAACACTAGTAGGAAAGTGGTTTTTGGAATTCGAATATTAAGCAATGGTATAAATATTGAAGCCTCCCCAACTGAGAGGAAAATCGGGCTCTGTTGCGTCTGGTAATTCTCGTAGCTAGCGGTCAGTACTCCAAATAGGTTTCCCGGAGGGAGGTTAAATGTTGGGATGAAGGTTACGTAAACTCCGGGCATAATCTCGGTAAGAGTGAATGACATTGAGCCAAACAACAAAGTCACATTCGCACCAGTCAGTGGCGAGTTTGGACCAGAAGTATGGTAGTAGAAGATAATGGGTGTTAGAGGAACAGAGTTCTCAACCTGAATATACGGTCCAAGGAATGCAATCGCAGATGAGGCGATTGGAGGAATAAGAAAAGCATTTCCCAGAATAGTCGGGGCACCTAAAATGTTAAGAACTGCGCTTCCCTCTTTGAACTGATAGTTGGCCTTACTCGCAGAAATTTCAAGCGTATAGCTAGCAGTATTAATAATAGTCGTATTTATCTGAGCAGTATAGTTACCACCGCCAATATAAATCATAGAACCGGCATACTCGGTGCCCTTAATACGCCAAGTGAGAATTGCATCAGCCACAGGTCCCTCAGGAGAGATTTGGTTGTAAACAGCGTATATCGTCAGGTTCTCTCCCCAGTAACCCTGGAATGTTAAAAGCGTTTCAAGCACTGTCTGAATAGATCCAATCAAGCTGATGGGAACAGGACTAGCGGTGTGGTTATCCCAAGAAAGACTCATAGTAACAGTGTAGGTTCCAGCGTTCAATTGTCTTAAGAAATCGTAGGAAATCATGTAGTTCCCACCAGTCTCATTCATAGTACCAGACAAGCCAACAGGCGAGATGGTGAAGCTTAAAGGCGCACCGCTAACAAACTGGTTGTTATGTGTGTCATTCAGGAGGGCTTGAATACTGAAACTCGTATTCCAAGTAACAGTAATACTTGTGTTATTCGGCAATATCGCCAGAGGAAGATTATTCAACGGACTAATATACACAGTCAAAGGCGCCGGATAGGTGTAGCTGGCAGTATCACTAGGCTCAGCGGTTATCACAATAAAATAGTTCTGCCCACCAAAAAGCGTCCCGAAATCAAAGATTATATTCCATTTACCAGTCGTCGAAGGATCCTTCGCCATATTGACCGGCCCATAAACCTCGGATCCCGTTGTGTTCTTTATAGTGAAGTTCATCCAGTCTGCTTCTATACCTTGACCATTGGGGTGCTTAATCCAAAACACGAAGGTAACACTGTCATTCCAGTATATGTTACTGAAGAAAGTACCATTTTCACATTCGAGACGCGGAGTAGCTTGGTCTATATACCTATTCAGCGTTGCCGAGAAGAACTTGGAACTGTCCATCTCCACTAAGCGCCCCAAACCACTCAATGTTCCCTCATATTTGCTTTCGTTTAGGTTCCACAGAGTGAAATTCTCAGTCCTAGGAGGAGAACCGTAGGTGGTGTTGATTGTTATATTTACTTGTTCATTGGCGTAAACATATAATGTTATTTGTGCGAAATACTTGTCTACCGACTGGTTGGAAATATTGTAACTTGAAAGACTAGAGTTTGTATAGTTCACCGAAACTTGTGCCTTTTGGACGTAGGTTCCATGGAAATCTTGAACCAGTAAGTATAGTTTGGTGATGTTCATCTCAATGTTAAATGTCGAGCTGTTAACACCGGGAACCCATGCAGAATCCGCCCGCCAAACATAAGTTCTATAAGGAGTGGTCAGATTAGCCTCAATCCAGTACCCACTATCCCTCTCAAAAAGTTGGAAGTTACATCTTCCCAAAGAATCAGTAGACTTGGTATCATTAACACCGCTCCACGCTGTATTGTAAATTGTGACAGTGACATTTTCTGTGAGTGGATTGTCGAACGGGTCCGTAACGGTGATGCTAAGATCGAAGAAAACCCTTTCCTGAGTATCATTAACACTAATACTAAGCGCGTGGTCTCTTTCCATCATGTTTGCAAAGGTTTCAAACTCGGATAGCCCACTAGTTCCATCCCACATGTAGTTTGCAAACTGTTCATAAATGAAGCTCCCAACGGCTACCTGAGTGCTTGGCCAAGCTCTATCCCAATACTCATAGTATGTAGAGAGGGGTTGGTGCACCCGGTAGGACCATCCAGAAGTACTAACCACACTGTACACTGGACTTATTAGATCCACTGTTCCCATTGCTTCTCTATCACTGGTATCATAGAATGCAAGCCATAACGCCTTCCCAATATCTTTGCTTGTAAACTGAGTCCACCAGTTGTTATATGTGAGTTTTTGCCCGGTTTCTGTTTTGTAGGTTAAAGTGGGCATGATTTTGTCATTAAAGACCCATTCATTGTTCCTGTACAGAGCTCTCCCATAAGCCTGGTTAAATGTGGAGTTTGTTTCACCGATCCATCCCCACTCGAAGAACCGGTAAGTTATGTTGGTAGTGGCGTCAACGGTGCCTCCCAGTTTTGCTAATGTTGTGTACATCACAAATAGGGGTCCATCGCTCAGTATTCCATAAGATAATGGGGGATACCTTGAGGTAGAGTCGTAATTAGGATAATCGGGGTTCCAGTGGAAACCATAACTTGTAGCAGGCTGCGATGTCCACCATGTTCCAGATATTTTGTTGTAACTGTTGTATAGTTTTCCACCCTTTGCGGTGAGAGAGCAGTAGGCATCATAGTTTGAGGTGTTGAAAATATAATTATTACCATCGGTAGTATAGTTTACAGTGTCCGGGTAACTGGGCATCCAGCTTGTAGCTGAGTCATT
>NZ_JBRAKS010000335.1:0-4168 GCF_052745115.1 Candidatus Jordarchaeum sp. | reverse complement strand
CTAACAGTTCGGGTAGGACTGGATGCTTATTTAAGAAATAGTCCATATAGCTCCACGGTTTTTTGGTCATGGAAATCTCAAAAGAACCTAGACCCACCGAGACCATTTCCCTCTTTGGGAACAGCCATCCGTATGCCAATGGGGCTACTTCTCTTCCGGTAAAGAATAGATAATTATCTTCAAACCGCTCATCGATAATTTTTTTGTCCATTTTAACTTCTACGCCAACACAGAACCACATGTGGTCCTTCCAGGTTTCGCCTTTTTGATCAAACCATACTTTCCAGAACCCAGATTTTTTCGCCACAATTGAGTGGGCACCGTCACACCCTATAATAACATCTCCTCTGAAAATCTGGTCATCAGATGTGATAATGCCCTTTACATACCCTTCTTCCATTATCACGTCTCTTACGTTGATTTCTTCTTTAAGTTCCGCTCCGGCTTCTGTGGCCATTTTGGTCAGGCAGTGGTCGAACTTATCTCTGCACACCCCAAAGTATCCTAGCCCGGGCATAGGAAAAACCTGCCTCTCATAGTTTGGTGGAGTGTAGGTGACAATATTTTTGTATTCTTTCTCGATGACATCTTCTGGTATGTCAAATTTTCTCATAATCCAATTGGCGACTCCTCCTCCACAGAGTTTGTATCTTGGTAGTCTCTGTTTTTCAAGGAGTAGGGTTTTTGCGCCTCCCTGAGCTGCTTTCATGGCGGCTATGCTGCCTGCGGGTCCTGCCCCTACCACTATAACATCGTATTTTTTCATTTTTACCATTCTCTTTCCGAAATTGGGAATAAAAAAGGTTGGGAATTATTTTTTGTTTTGATGAGGTTTTCCAGAGGTCTGAATTCTGGTTACTTAATGTTTAATACTTTTTGTGCATTTTCGCCCAGGATTTTTCTTTTGAATTCTTCGCTTATTGGTAGGTTTTTTACCGCTTGTATTCCGATGGGGAAGGGAGTGAATGGGAAGTCGGTGGCGAAGAGTAGTTTGTGCTCTATGCCGTTGTCGGTGTAGGCGCTCCAGGGGAAGTATGGGTAGAGGCTGTACCATACGGAAACATCCAAGTAGACGTTTTCGTGGCGTAGGTTTAGTGACCAAGCGTCCATGAACCATGGTGCGCTGAGGTGTCCCATTATGATGGTGAGGTCGGGGTACCTTCTGGCTATTTCGTCTATGAGCATGGGGTGTCCGTACTTGGCTACAGAGGTGGGGACGGAGGATTGGTGGCCGGCGTGGGTCCAAATGGGTATATTTAGTTCCAAGGCTTTTTCCCATAGTGGATTGTATTTTTGGTCGCTGATTTCGAATTTCTGTAGGGGTGGTACTAGTTTTAGTCCTTTTAGTTTTAGGTCTTTGACGGCGTGTTCAAGGACCTGGACGGCGTCTTTTCGGCGGGGATCCACAGATGAGAAACCGATTAGTTTGTCGGGGATTTTATTCATCATTCGGGCGATGTCTTCGTTGGTTCCCAGTTGGCTCCCGTACTCTGTGGTCATATCCATAGGAACTATTACAGCTTTGTCTATTCCGGCCGAGGTGAAAGCGTTTACAAATTCTTCGATGGTTTGGTTCTCATGTAAGAATAGGAATCCGTTTATCACCATTTGTGATCTCTGGGTTTTGGCTCTTTCACCAAACAAGTTTTTGATAAGGGTTTCCGGATCGGGAGTGGGTGTCAAATCTTTACAGACCGGGTGGGTGTGAACGTCAATTATCATTTATTTCTCTCCTTTTTTCTAGGATGTTTATGGAATATTTTTTGAACTCTTATTTAAGCACTTTGCATAGAAGGACAAAATGTTCTTGCAGGACTTAATTTTTTACTTTAACCAAAAATGTAATTTATAGAATATGCCTTATAGATTATTTAAAAAGTGTCTGGTGGAAAGCGGATGGATAGACGAAAATGGACTCGGAATATTACGATAATGGTTTTGGGAGCTTTTAATGCGGAGTCGTTTTCTAGTGCTACCCCTCCTTACAAGTGGGTGTATGATCCTTGGTCTATTTTTGTTACGTTTATGTTCTATGGGCTTTCACTGTTAGTTATTGAGGATCTGGTTTCCCGATATTCTTTGGATTATCGAAAACTGTTGATTATAGGTGTAATATACGGTATATTGGAAGAGGGTTTTTTGGCTTTAACTAATGAACTGCCGGGATGGCAAGGGATGGGTGTAGGGTTTGGGCGTTACTTCGGTTTGAGTGTGCCTTGGACTATTTTTATCGCGGAGTTTCACGCGGTCTACACTGTGGTTTTAACCTTTATGATAGCGGACCTTATTATTCCTAGGGAAAAAACAGGGCCGGTGCTCTCCAAATGGCAGTATGTTCCAGTATTGGGTTACTTGGCGATTCTTTACCTGTTTGTACCTAACTTCGTTACGGAAATGGTTAGTACCAGTAGCTACTTTGCTATGCTTCTGTTTCAGTCCCAGTTCTTCCTGAGTAATTTCTTCTTGATTAACTCAGTTAGATGGTATCCCTCATGGGAGTCCATCTTCATTCAGTTAGGTGTAATACTGATGCTGGCTATACTTGTGATACGTTTGGCGAGATTGGATTTGAATAGTTCTGAGAAGAAGATTATAAGCTGGAAAAGCTACATGATTCTGGTTTTGGGGTTTGAGTTGATGTTTTGGATTCCGTATATTTTTCAGTTTTTCGGTGGGCCCGATGTTTTAGCTATTGTATATTATTTAGCTCTGCCTATTGTATTCTGGAGGTTGATTCTTTCCAAGATTAGAAGAGACAGCACGTTTGACAGAGAGAAAATTGTTGCAATAGCTTTGACTCTGCTATTGTTCTTTGGCGGATTTGGTGGCTTTATTTACATTGTGATGGGAGATCTACTTGGTTTTGTTATAATAGTTGTTGCGTTATGGATTGAGGTTGAGTTAATAACTCGAAAACATTTTCTACTGAAACTTTTCAAACGCTAAATCAATAAAGACAGGCATAAAAAACATGTTCTGTATTTTATCCATTTTTTTCATTTTTTAGAAAAAAAGGATTTAGGAGAATTGAAAAATTTCTCCTTGTTACTAGTAGGTTTCTATTTGAGGTGTTGCCAGTATTCAGAGTTTATTATCACTTTCAGGTAATCAAGAGAATATTGAAGCACTTCTCTTAAAGCACAGTTAATGGTTCCTAGGGAAACCAGTAACTTTGGTTCCATGGATTTTTCTGATTCTGTTTTCCTCGCATCTTCCCGGAGTTTAATTAGTTTATCTATTTTCCTTACCGTCTCAATGGCAACTCTAGGGTCTTTTCGAGAACTTGCGGCCAGAATCTCATCAATTAGAGAAATTGATTCCTTGCTTAGTTTTGTATAGAGATTTAGAATCTCAACGGGGATCTTAAATTTCTGGAGTGGCTCTATTTGTTGAGCTATTTCCACGGAAGCATCGGCGATTCTTTCAATACTTCGAACAACAGTGCTCCAACCCATGGCGGCACCATTGCTGTCTAAACCAATTTTCCGAGAAATAGTCTTATCTCTTATCCCTATATTCAATAATCTTTGTATGAGCAAATATAATCTATCCACCTCGTCATCCTGCGTTTCCATGTCTTCCACTTTTTTTGGATTCAGTTCAACGATGGCATTCATTGCGGTTTTAAACATTGATATGGATATCAATGCTAAACGGTTGACAACTTCATCCAGATTGAAATCTGAGGGTTCCAACAAGTTTTTGATTTTAATCACATTTGGTGATTCTGACATGACTTCGAAGCCTATCAGGTTGCGTATGGTGTCTACCGCCACTTTTTTCTGTGCCGGATTCATTTCTTTCTTTTCGGATAATATTTCTAGGTTGTCCACGCCTATTATGTAGTTTCCTAGGATTGCTGTGATTAATTCAGAATCCGAAAAATTATCCATGAGTATTTTGGGAGCTGGTTTCTCTTTCTTTTTGGTTTCCAGAACTTTGGATATTTTTAGTTCTCCCTCATCCTCCTCTATCACAGCTATAGTATCTCCTTTTTTGATTTTGTTGTTTTTTATCCAATTTTTCGGTAGAGAAATGATGTATGAGGATTTACCTGTTATCTGTACTTTGCGAAATTCAATGTTTTCCTTTACATTGCTAACATCCAAGAGTGTCACCTTCATTGAGGATTTAATGAGGTATAGAGTATAAATAAATTATATATAAA
>NZ_JBRAKS010000334.1:4022-4182 GCF_052745115.1 Candidatus Jordarchaeum sp. | reverse complement strand
CATAGCCATATATGGTATTATTTAGTATTAAATCTTCCTACTGTTGTAAACCCCACAGTATCACTCAAACCCCCCAACTGGGAAGCCAAACCAGACAAAGCCTTCGCCATATCCCGCTGGGTTTCTACAAGTTGCTCCAACCTCTGCTCGGTTCTCTGCT
>NZ_JBRAKS010000334.1:0-3922 GCF_052745115.1 Candidatus Jordarchaeum sp. | reverse complement strand
GAGCTTCCGCAAGTTGCTCCAACCTCTGCTCGGTTCTCTGCTGAGCTTCCGCAAGTTGCTCCAACCTCTGCTCGGTTCTCTGCTGAGCTTCCGCAAGCCTCTCCACAGTGGTTTCAAGTCTCTGTAGGCGTTCCTCGGTTTTGTGCTGAGCTTCTGCGAGTTTGTCCACTGCGGCTGTTAGTTTGTCGAATTCTTCTCTCGTTACCTTTATTTCCTTTACTCTATCGTCTACCACTTTAACTATAAACTCGTATAGTTCTGGCGTTATCGAGGACATTTTCTCACCATTTTCCTCCGATTTTTAAGAGCTACCTTAGAATATGAATTGTTCCCTATTCAAACAGGGACTGACATGATTCACCCAAGGCACTCCACAGATGCAAAAAGGGTCCAGCGTTATGAGGGTTTTGAGGCGGTGTCTATACGTTTCATCACACCCTTAGCGTGCCGGAAGTACATTTTACCCAATTTCACGGCTGCTTTCACACACTTATCAATTGTGGGCGCAGGTAATCATGCTCTTCGGTACGTATCCTGTTGTTTTGTTCTTAATTCTTAGAATAGGGGTAAATACTATTTAAATCCCACGAGCCACGAGTGCAGAATACATGTCCAAACCCAAATACCGCCAGAAATCCCTATTTTCCCAGCAAGGCCCTATGCCCTAAATGGCATCCAGTGGCTATCAACCAATCGAGTACCCCCTAACCTACACAACCAAACTCTCTATGCACCATTTGAAAGATTTCGACGGGCTAAAGAGATGAGGCAAAAATGGTTCCAGAATAAAATATGCGAGATTGGTAGAGAAACCTATCAAACAATACTGAAAATCAAACCCTTCCCGAAAGTTACTCTCCATCTTAGGTAACGCCTAGTTAATTTGTGCCAACTCGCAGAAGTGATTCCAGATTTATTCGGCTCCGGTTCTACCATAAGGCTTCAAGCTGCGAAGGAGGCTATAAACACCCTTTTTTTGGACCAAACCGAATCATTCTACATCACCAACTCGCAGAATCAGCAATAAAAATTAAGCGAATAAGTTTTCTCCTTGGTGCTAGAGAGGGTGCCTCAAAGGAATTTATCGCTTGCAAGCATGGTTGTGGACCTGTGTCCCACGACATTCTAGCAATGGATCTAGCGGCAGCCTCAGCCCTAACCGCCCTAGCCTTTGCCCTACACTAGAGGCAAAGTGGCGGAGGAGAAGCCTAAAGCCCTACTTGAGTGCCCACAGGTCTTCCGCCAGTTTTTCTATGTAAGCTCTCCTTTCCAGCTTGTTTCTCCACTGCTCTGGTATGGCTTCGACACCGTGGTATGCTCCACTTATGGCCCCGGTCATGGCTCCAATGGTGTCCGTGTCTCCTCCTAGGTTCACAGCGTAGGTAACTGCGTCCTTAAAGTTTCCCCAGTTGCGTAGGAAGCAGTAGACCGCAGTTAATACAGAGTTGTGGGCCTCAACACTATTTCCGAGTTCCTTGACAACTTTGTGTCTATCCGCCCCCTCTTTCAGGAGTTCAACGGCCTTTTTAAGCTTCCGCCTGTAAGTCTCGTTACTCGTGAAACCCATCAATTTTTCCAGAAACTCGTAGGAATCCCATTCTGAGGATTGACTTGCTTTTACTGCTAGGGCTACAGAATAGGCTTGAATGACTGCACCCTCTGTTCCAAGCTCATGGGTGTGGGTTATCATGCTCTGGGCATGGGCCACAAACCGCAGCTTCTCGGTGTCATCATAATAAAGGAGACCCACCGGAGCGACCCTCATGGCTGCACCGTTACCATAAGAACCAGCTCCACCGAACAGTTGCTTCGCAGCCTCATCCCAGGGAACACCCGACTTTATCCACCTAAAAACTTTAGGCGGACCGCTGGCATAACCACGCCAAGGCTCCTGCTCATAGTTTTTAATGAAAGTTTGTGCCATGTGATTCCCATTGAAACCTTTATTGGCAATCAGGGATTCCGCCACGCCAATCATCATATGAGTATCGTCAGTCCACCGTCCATCGAAAACGCTCTCTACATCCAAGCTTGCTAAGCCTTCAAGACGGCAGCCCAAAGCATCGCCAACTGCACATCCAATCAAGCATCCTAAAAACCTAGACCTCGTATCATCGAACAAGCATACCAGCTCCCAAATAAAAGTAAGCGACTCAAATTTTAAAAATGTGACCGTTAAAACTCAAGCTAGACTCCGTACGAGATACATGAAGGAAAAGGATATGGGATGCGAAAGAAATAGAAGCGTTACTGAAGAAAGTTATTGTGGTTTCAGATGGAGGTTATATTATGAACAGGAGGGAAGCAGAGAAGGTTATCAGAATACTGTTTGCAGCCGATGGTGGATGCGAGTACTGTGTATCGAGGTTGCTTAAGCTGTTCTACGAAGACTTTCCCGAGTTTAAGGAGCTTGCGAATGAAGCCTTTAAAAAAGTTTTTAGCGTAGAACTTGACTTCATTAAAAAGAATGATCTCATATGAAGGAAGAACGATACACAAGGGATAAAAAGGCTCTGTGAGAAGAAACTAGTGAATTTTTTGATGAACGGGAGAGACGGGATTGCAGAGAAGTATATTTCTTTTATTCGCAGTGTGGCGAAAGCCTATCTTAGGCGTGTAAAGAAGTGTTTTTCAAGGGAGAACAGGGTGGTTTATATGATGTAAATAAGAGATAAAATAACAAAGAAAGATTCGGGAGACCCTCTTGCCAATGTAAACTGGGCAAGGTATCATCCAGCAACAGTGGCGGAAACTTGCGATAGTTTTGATCTCAACCTTAATAGCATTCGCCAAAAATGGTGTTGAATCCAAGAAGAACGATTAAAGAACTAGAAAGAATAGAGGAGAAGATAAAGAATGAAGATAACCTTTGAAGACGGAAGCGAATTAGAATTACCAGAAACGTGGATTGAATGCATAAAAATAAAACATAACCTAAGTCCTGAAGAGTACTGGGAGAAAGTCGCACTCCACATCCGCAAGCTTTGGAGCGAAGGCAAGGTACTAACAAAGTTTGGTGAGGAACCGATAAACCTGACGTTCGGCCACGAAATCCTTGAGAACGAAGAATACTACGAGCCAACGATGGCGCGGCACGCCGAAAAATGCATCTATGCCGATTTAAGAGCCTGCCTATTGGCGAAAGCAATGGCATCGGTAGGCGGAAGCGCGAAGGTTGTAGCGATAGGCAATGATAAAGTAACCGTCTACTCTGGAAACGAGAAAAAAGAATATGACAACGTAGAAGACGCCATGAAGAATGAATAAATAGAAAGCAGAAGAAAAAGAAACAAACCATGATAAACCATGCACAAATCCGACAGGCCCTCTCAACCCACCACTTGCCCCAAACCCTCCTTGGAGAACATGGCTGAAGTCTTGAGGAACACCGGCTACCTGGTTTATCCCCTCTCCGACTGAATGAAAATGTTTTTTATGGTAAACCTACATAAGCTTCGCTTCTTAGACAAGATATGAAAATATCAAGTTTTTCATAACAAATAAAAAAAGAGGTGAGGAGGATATGGTGTTTTTTATTCTTTACCATGAGACTGTGTCTATGCGGAAGTAGACTGTGTAGCGGCAGTCACCGAGGTCAACGCGGTAGCCTCCCCAGTACCATCCTTGGTTAATGTATTGGTGCCATTGGGATGGCGACCAGTACCATTGCCAAGTCGGGTATTGGTCATCCCCATCGATATCGTCGTCTTCCCATGCTTCGATACGAACCTTAGCATCCCGGTCGTAGCTGATGAATGTGTAGAAGTATTTGTTCCAGTCGAGTGGTCCAGCTCCGTCTCGCGACCAGTATCCCTCGGGGCAGAGACCTATCTTTCCGCTACCAGGGTAGCCTTCCTCAGTGGGATAGATTCCATCACCGCTGAAGGATTTTATGTATTCTTCGCCTGCCCCCTTTGGCCAC
>NZ_JBRAKS010000333.1:0-4185 GCF_052745115.1 Candidatus Jordarchaeum sp. | reverse complement strand
TATCGTCGTCATAGTCATATGTTTATAATAGAAATTCATACATCTAATCTCGAGGGATAACAATGTCCAACCAAGAATCAAAAACTAAAAATGAAAACAACGAAATCCAAGAAAAATTCCAACTCAAACAATTTGAAACCATCCTAGAATGGACCGGCTGGGGATCACTTGCCACAGCACTAGCGATTCTCGTATTAATGGTACTAATTGACAGCATAAACCTAGGCTCAGAAACCTCCGCCATCATACTCATAGCCATCTACCTCTGGGTAGTCTCATGGGGCACAGGCAAACTAGTAAAAGACAACCCAGACGCCTGGAAATATTACCTCTACTCCTGGACCGCAGCCATAGCACTAGGAGCCATACTCTGCGTCCTCGGCGTAACCTTCGTACCCACATAAATCAACAAAAAAACAATAAAAAACCAAAAATAAAAAACCATAATACAACCCAACATGATTAACCCTGAAAAAAGGTCCCCAAAAGAGGTGTAACAACAAATGACAGAAATAAAATCCGAATTAACAGTCACCAAAATAGAATCAACCGACTCAAACAAGCTACTAAAATACCACCTAACCTCCGAAAAAGAACAACTAAAAATCACAATAGAAATCCCCAAAGAACTAACAACCATCCAAGAAAACGACAAACTAAAAATATTAATCAGCGACCAACCCCTAGATACAAAAAACACCAAAATCTCACTAGAAGGCAAAGTACAGCGAAGAACAAAAACCGAAGACAAACACCTATACCTCATCTCATTCGGCGGACTACAAATGAGAATAGAAACCCCAAAAGAACACAAAATACTCACACCAATACGCACCATCTACCTAAATATCAACTAACAACAAAAACACACTCCCACTAACAAAATCTAAAACATCAAAAACATACCCTTCGGGGAAAAATAAAAACAATTAATAAAATGGTAAAAACCATAAAACCAGAAAAACTTAAGTACTAGTACAAGACGCAACAATATCAAAAATAGTGCGGCTGTAGTCTAGTCTGGTCTAGGACCCAGGCCTTCCAAGCCTGTTACTAGCACCCACAACCAATGGCTAGCAGGTCACTCGGGTTCAAAATGAAAAGGGGTTCCCTCTTCATGAGGCTCCCGGCAGCCGCATAAATACATTTTTATATATTTATTATCTTTGTTTACTAATTAAACTATTTTTTAACACAAACAGTGCAACAGAGGGAGGGACTATTTTTCAAAAAATAAACAAAAACATAATCCTCCCAATTTATACCAAAAAGAATTAATCATACAGCTTTAGAAGTATGGTGCCGTCGGCCGGATTTGAATTCGCCTTCTGCCAATTCTTCTGGCAGCAATCCAGCGACAACCGGATCTTCAGTTTCGCCTTCTGTCTCTTTTTTGACAGTATCCGGCGCTCTCCCGGGCTAAGCTTGCCGCTATTCTTAGTGAATAGTTACGACGGCACCCATCTTGGGAGAAATTGTACGACGGCAAAAACTAAGTTTTTTTCGCATCCTATTAAATGTTTTGTTTATTGATTCATAAAATTAGTGGGCGGAACCGGATTCGAACCGGCGACCACAAATTATAGTCCAAGATCCATAGAAAGGTTTCCACTTTTCATAACACTTGTCTTTCTAAAACAAGAACACACAGAACAAATGAAGCAATTCCGAGAAGCCTTTCCATACTACTTTCTTTCTAAAACCCAATCAGGCAAGATCACATTAACCTGTACATCTTTTCACACTACTCAGTCTTGCTAAAACCTTACACATTTGGGTTCAATGGATAATTCCAAACAATACACCTCATACTCATAATAAATGTGAAGTTTAAAACCTTCTGCAACCTATTTGCTAGAGATAGAACCACACAATAACGTTTCACCCCCCTTATTTGAGACAAAGAATAGGGGAAAGAACGGGTGCACATGAACCTGAATCTATTTAAAAGACACCCCCCGACGTGAAGAAACTGGCAAGAGAAGAGAACATAAAAGCACTAATAAAAGCCCTAAAATACAGGAAAAAAAGAGAAACGTGAAAAGAATCGTAAAAGGAAACAGCGAAGCCTTCGTTATCACAGAGATACCCGATTGCTACGAGATAATGCAAATTGAAGAATGGCTACTAGAAGAATACGAAGACCTAATCGGTATGAAGCGCGACGCATGGTACACTTTGGGAATAGAAAAAGTCCCATTCAGGACAATAAGAAAAATTTTCCGAGAAGCCGAAAAACAGGGAAAAGAAACACTAACCCATAGTGAACTAAAACATAAAATAATCGAAGAATGCAAAGCGACGGAAAAAGAGAATCCGCAATCTACGGGGCACTTAGAACCTTCAAAATAAGGAGAGCCATCCCGCCCAGAGAAACATGGAACCAGAAGCCAGTCAGAGAAAAAAAGTACTACTAGTTGGGAACCAGCTGCAAGTACCCACCACTAACACTCCAAGACAAGGTACTCAACCCAATAAGAAATGTGTTCAAGGAAGCTCGAGAGCAGGGAAAAGAAGCGCTCACACGCGAAGGCTTGACAGAAAAGGCCCTTGAAGCCTACCGAAAATATAAAGAGAAACACAGCGGAACGACATACACAAAAACAATAAACAGAGAATATGCCGAAATGATGATGGAAGAAGCAGAAGAACTACTACTAACAACTTCCCAAATAGAGCAAAACGGAGAAACCACCTATAAGCTCAACTACCAACTACTAAAAAACAGAAAACTAAATCCTAATCAAATGTAGAAAAACCACACAATAGTCAAACAAACTGTTAAATTAGATATAAGAATGATTTAACTTATAGTAAATTACTATATTGGATTGGTGGGCGAAGCAGGATTGTCAGATATAGTGCTCAAAGCACTAAACCTTTTGAACCTGCGACCTTCGCCACGTCAAGGCGACGTCATAACCGCTAGACTACTCGCCCCTTATGTGATGTCAAAAGTGATGTTGTTTTAAAATAATTAAATTTTTCGCACATCTTTTAGTATTACAGAAACTTGGGTCGTCACACGGTACATGGTTAATTAACTTGTTAAATTGTTAATTGAGAGGAGTGTGAAAAAAATATCTGAAAAATAATATAGTGGACTCGGCGCGATTTGAACGCGCGGCCTCCTGGCTGCAAACCAGGCGCTCTTGGCTCCCGCTATCTCTGGCGGAATCTTCCACTGAGCTACGAGCCCTTATTTTCTATTTCTTTTTTTTGTTGTTAGTTTACGGTTCTGTTGTGGTATTTTAGCTTTTCGAAAAAATTTCTGGGGTCTAATATTATATTTGTAAGTTATTAATTTGTTTTTAATGGGTGTGGATGGTTTTTTGATGTTTTTTATTTTAGGATTACGTATGTGATGGTTTTTGTTACTCCTGCGACGTTTCTTAGTTCGTCGAGGCGTTTGTTTAGTTCTGGTATGTCTTTTACTCCCATGAATGCGACGATGTCGTGTCTGCCGCTGATTTCGTAGATTTTTTTGACTGAGGGGTTTTTTAGTAGTGCTTGGGCGACTTTTGAGGTGTAGTATCCGGTGCTGGAGATGATCATGGCCATGGTTTGGATGTCTTTTTGGGTTTCTTTCTTTTCTTTGGTTTGTAACTCACTTAGTATGATTCTTGTTACTGTGGATGATACGCCTTTGGTTTCTCGTATTAAATCCACGTATCCGTTTAGTTGGTCGATTGAATTGGCTTTGACGAAGGCTACGATGTCGAATTCGCCGCAGAGTTCGTTTATGCTGGTTACGCCTGGTAATTCTGAAATGGTTTTGTATAGTTCAGTTGGATTGCTTCCTGTGGTTGTTTCCACCATGACTAGGGCTTCTACCCCTTCCGGGGTTCGTAGGGATAGATTTGAAGAAACGTTTTTAGACATGGGTCTTGTCCACCATTTTAATCGATAGTCTAGAACTTTCTAATGAATACCCTAAATATAACACTTTTCCAATAGGATGTTCAAATAAAGTTTGTTTTACTTTGGAAGGGATACCGATACATATTCCTCTTCTATATTACCAAATCAAGCTAGCCGCTATTAAAATGAGAAGGCGCCTTAAGTATGTGGGTTGTTGGGATAGTTCGAAAAGAATAATTGTACTCGAAACCATCCCAACGGTGGTGAAGCCCACATGTCAAAACTCGTTTTTGAAGCATTTAAATTTAACGAACAATTAGAAAT
>NZ_JBRAKS010000332.1:0-4188 GCF_052745115.1 Candidatus Jordarchaeum sp. | reverse complement strand
CTATTGCTTCCAGGTACTCATTTTCCGGATGATCCTAAAATATATTTAAGTGAACTTTCAAGCGCCTGTTTAACCAAATTCTGGTACAAAATGCCAGTATTGCTATTGATAACACCATAAATAAGGCTGCTATGGAGAGATGGCTGAGCGGTCGAAAGCGGCGGTCTTGAAAACCGTTGTCCCTTACGGGACCGGGGGTTCGAATCCCTCTCTCTCCGAATAAGGTAGGGTTAAATCTGCGTCTATGAAGAAAATAAATTTTTAAAAGGATGGTAATTCTGTATAGAGGAAAATTTCCTCTTAAAAAGATGTATTTAAATATCTATTTAGTCATGTTTAAATAAAAAGGTTTAAAAAAATAATATAATATTGAGGCTCAAGGGGAGAGGTGCGAGAGAGGCCGAATCGGGCTCCCTGCTAAGGAGTTGTGCCACGAAATGGCACCGTGGGTTCGAATCCCACCCTCTCCGGATTTTTAAATTTGTAAATAGAAAAAAATGATTCAAGTGGATGTAGAGTGGCCGGTCAATTAAAAGCTAATGTTAAGACCATACAAAAATGATTAGTTTATGAAAATATAGTAGTAAGCAAGACGTGCCCATAGCTCAGTGGATAGAGCATTGGATTGCGGATCCAAGGGTCGGAGGTTCAAATCCTCTTGGGCACGCATATAATTTAAATCAATGGCCACTCTGCTTCTATTTTTTGATAATTAGTTTCTTATGAATAATTCGCTATTTCATAAAATAAAAACTATTGCTTATTAATAAACATTGATGATATAGCGAGTGAGAAACTAATTATTGAGCTGGTATTAATGCATTACTATTTAAATGTGAATTGTTCACCAGCGACTAATTATGAAAATAGATTCATATACATTCGGCTTTATAAGTATCGATGGGAGGGGATATTCTAACGACATCATTATCTATCCCGATGGCACCATTAACAACAGATGGTGGAGAAAGGAAGGGCATAGGCTTGGTATTGAAGACCTTGAGAGACTTCCGTATGTGAAAGCAGAGGTTGTTATCATTGGAACCGGTTCAAACGGGTTAATGAAGGTACCCGAGGAAACCCTCCAGTATCTTAAAACAATCTGTAGCCAGATTGTAATAGAAACCACGTCAAGTGCAGTAAGGAAATTTAACTTTTTTTCACAATCAAAGAAGGTGGCAGGATTATTCCATTTAACTTGCTAACCAGAATAAGAAAAAGCTCCCTGTTAAAAAATGCATCCCGTAATTGCATCTTGTGTAAATAGAGCAATTTTGAGGTTTAAAGGGAGAGGTGCGAGAGTGGTTGAATCGGGCGGTCTCGAAAACCGTTGTTCCCGTTGAGGGAACCGTGGGTTCGAATCCCACCCTCTCCGATAGGATTTAAACTGTTAGAGTGATTTTATCCTCATTATTGTTCGAAAAAGAGAAAAAGTATATTTCAATAAAGTTTTGTATTATTTATAATAAATATGGGGTGCTGAAAGTAGCAGTTGATGAAGTATTGATTATTTGATATTTAAAATAATTACCATCAATCGGTTAAGATAGATAATGGGGAAAACCATTATTGTGGCAAATCAAAAAGGTGGGGTTGGTAAAACCACCACAATAGTAAACCTCTCTGCATACATTGCAGAAGCTGGTAGAAAAACACTCGTGATTGACCTTGATGCCCAGGGTAATAGTTGTTCTGGGTTGGGGGTTAAAAGAGCTCCCGGAGAAAAGACTCTGTATGAAGCTATACTCGGGATGGAAGATGCACGTGAGCTGATAGCAAAAACAGCAATTAAAAACTTATACGTACTGCCGAGTAACATAAACCTTTCAGGGGCTCAAGTTGAAATGTTAGAAATGAAGGAAAGGGAGTTTAAGTTGAAGAAAGTGGTTGATGAGCTCAGGGAAGATTATGATTTCATTTTAATAGATTCTCCCCCCTCCCTCGGAATTCTGACCATCAATGGTCTGGCTGCAGCAGACTCTGTGATTATCCCCATCCAGTGTGAATACTATGCCCTTGAGGGGCTAAGCCAGCTTTTAAAGACAATAAATCTGGTAAGAACGAGATTAAACTCAAAGCTACACATAGAAGGGGTTCTTCTTACGATGTATGATACGAGAACAAATCTGTCAAGGCAGGTTGTTGAAGAGGTAATTGGCTATTTTAAGGAGAAAGTTTACAAGACTATAATACCAAGAAATGTAAAACTTGCAGAGGCACCGAGCTTTGGTAAACCAATTAACTTGTATGAACCCAGGAGCATTGGTGCAGTAAGTTACTATAATTTATCGAGGGAAGTACTCCATGACGGCGAAAAAAGTGCTGGGCAAAGGGCTTGATGCTCTGTTTTCAGAAAGGATTGAAGTAGAAGAAGCAGCTGAAAAGATTCCTTCAATAAGCATCGATGATATCATTCCAAACAGATTTCAACCAAGAAAAATCATAGATGAGGATAGGATAGATGAACTTGCAAGCTCGATTAAGGAGAATGGTTTAATTCAGCCGATAGTTGTAAGGAAGATGGACGGTAAGTATGAAATAATAGTTGGAGAAAGGCGTGTAAGGGCTGCGAAGAAGGCGGGATTGAAAGAGATCCCGGCTCTAATTAAAGAATACTCGGATATCAGGGCACTGGAAATTGCCCTTATAGAGAACTTGCAGAGGGAGGATTTGAATCCCATTGAGGAAGCTCTGGCATATAAGATGATTATTGAAAGGGAGATGATAACACAGGAGGAACTATCAAAAAAGATAGGAAAATCTCGAAGTTATATAGCTAATATGATGAGACTTCTGGAACTACCGGAAAGTGTTAAAGAACATGTTTCACGTGGAACAATTTCAGTTGGACAGGCTAAGGCTATACTGGCAGTATCGGATCATAAATCTCAGGAAGAGCTGGTAAAAAAGATACTGGCTGAGCAGTTGAGTGTTCGTGAAGTGGAGAAAATAGCGAGAAGGAAAAATGTTCCACGTGAAACAAAGGAATACAGGAAAGACCCGCATTTAGATGAGATCGAGGATCAGTTACGGACGAGATTCGGAACTAAAGTTGTTGTTGAGTACAGGAGTGGAAGGGGCACAATCAAGGTTGAGTTCTATTCAAGGGAAGAATTTGAGAGGATACTTGACCAAATGCTTTCTCGGTAACGGGGCATTAAAAATTCCAAATGGATGATTTATGGTGTTATCAATAACAATTCTGGCATTTTGTACCAGAATTTGGTTAAACAGGCGCTTGAAAGTTCACTTAGATATTCTTAATTTTTTATCTAAATAATGGGTACCCGATACGGTTTTTTATAGTGTGGAGAGTATGCCGGCTTACATTGCGAGTAAGGAGCCTGAGACGACTGACGAAGCAATTCCTTATAATTACTAAATAATCTTAAAGGGGATTGCTTCGGCTTCGCCTCCCAATAACTATTCATCGTTTACTTAGCTACTTATTCTAGGTACTCATTTTTCGAATGATCCAGATTATTACTGTTTTGGAAAACTTAAATTGAAACAAGCCCATTCACCCGGTTGTGAATCTGCCCAGACATGACCTTCATGTTGATCCATAACCAGTTTGCATAGATAAAGACCCAGACCGCTTCCACGATTATCCTGTGTAGCTTTGTTTCTCAGGCGGGTAAACTTAGAGAAAAGCCTTTTCCCTTCCTCTTGTGTGAACCCATCACCCTCGTTCCACACACTTATTCTTATTTTTCCATCTTCTTCGCTAACATTTAGTTCAGCCCTTCCGCCTTCTTTACCATATTTCGCGGCATTGCTGAGGTAGTTGGAAATTGCTATTCGCATCAGTTCTGGATCTGCAAAAACCATCAGTTTTTCAGGACCATTTACCTTTAAATTAATACTGCGAGAGCCAAAAAGATCTTTTGTTTGAGCTATACAAGCGTCTATTACTTCACTGCAGAGGTCAATCTCCTTTTTATCTGCTACGAATTCCCCCTGCTCAGTTCTTGATAGATCAAGGTAGTTTTTAACCATATCCTGGAGTTCTTCTGCATTTTTTTTAATTCTTATTAAGAAATGTTTTACATTTTCAGGGACCTCACCTGCAAGCCCCTCTAACATTACAGAACTCATCGTCTGCATTGCGGCCAGTGGTGATTTGAGTTCATGTGTTACAAATCCAAGCATTTGCATGTAGTTGCGGTTTGCCTGCTCTAATTCTTT
>NZ_JBRAKS010000331.1:0-4190 GCF_052745115.1 Candidatus Jordarchaeum sp. | reverse complement strand
CACGTAATAACTGGTTGGGGACTAACCGAGACATCGGGCTTCGCAACCTGGACCGAAATTGACGACACATTCGACAACTTGTCTAACACCGTGGGAAAAGCAGCCGGCGATTATAAAATCAAGATTGTGGATATAGATGATTATGAAAAGGAACTGAAAACGGGTGAAATTGGAGAGATTGCAGTTATTGGCGATTGCAACATGGCGGGATACTTTGGCAACCCTGAGGAAACAAAAAAGACACTACTTAAAGGGAATATGCTACTTACAGGCGATGTGGGCTATCTACGGGAGGATGGTTACCTTGTGCTCACCGCTAGGAAAAAGGAAATAATTCGATACGCAGCCTACAACATTTATCCGCCAGAGGTTGAGGACTACATCACCAAGTATCCGGGTATAATCCAAGCAGCAGTGGTGGGTGTACCAGACCCTACATATACTGAGGTTCCATGGGCAATTGTTCGTCCAAATCCTTGGGTGGAGAAAAAGGTTAACGCAGAAGAACTCATAGAGTACTGTAAGAAGGGCCTGGCTGACTACAAGGTTCCCAGACGCATCATATTTAAAGACAATCTACCGTTGACCCGCGTTGCCAAGATAGATAAAAAAGCCCTAAGAGCTGAAGCCGTAGAAATCGCAAAGAAAGAGGGAAAAATTAAGTAGCTCACCCCAAAATCAATCATCTTTTATTTTTTCAGATAAACAGGCATTTATGAGGTGAATAAAGAGATATCCAAATTAAAGTCTTCTTTTCGGCTTGGGAGGAGAATAGTAGACCGATGGATTTGTTCCCTTTTCCGGTTTAAGTTGAAAAGCTTTTCTCAGGGCAATTATTTTTGAAATTTCAGACTTAGGATCGTTTAGATCGCCAAAATAAATAGCCTGTCCTTCACAGCAAACAACACAGAACGGTTCAAGACCCTGATCAATGCGGTGTACGCAAAAGTGGCATTTTTCGATAACATTTCGGTCCTGATTGAAATGTATTACATGGTAGGGACAAACACCAATGCAGACTTGACACCCATCGCATTTGCCTTCATCCAGAACTACTGGTCCATCTTCTCTCTTAATTAGGGCCCCGCGAGGACAAGAATCAACACAAGGAGGGTTAGCACAATGATTACAGAGACGGGGAAGAAAGTTCATCCTCAATTCAGGAAAACTTCCCTCTGGAGTGTCTTTTTGGAGCGTATTTTGTGTTTCCACTAGAATCCATGGCGCTGTGTTGTTGTTCTCTATCCTGCAAGCCACGGTGCATGCTTCACATCCAATGCATCTTTCTTGATCTATGAGTAAACCTAGTCGTTTGCTCATTTTTCCACCTCCTCCTGCTTTTCTACTTCAACAGCCACATCGTTCATGCTCATGTTGGGCTCGTAGACAAATTCGTGAACCGGGTTAATGACATCATGGGTTAGATGATTGACGCTTCCTTCCCCAAACTGTTCAAGCCACCATCCCTCAGTGATATTAATCACTCCCGGTCGGACACCTTCCGTTACTCTTGCTCTCAAAGTGGTACGAGCTCGGTCATTAAAAACAGTCACAATGTCGTTATCCGAAATATCACGCTTTTTCGCATCAATAGGATTAATTTCCACCACTGGCTCAGGATTCATCTCCAGAAGTGAGGTCACGTTGGCAAACATGGAGTGGGTGCGAAAACGGCTGTGTCCCTGAATGAAGGCTAAGGGATATTTTTCCCTGTCCGGCTTTACTGGAGCCTCCAGGGGTGGTAGATAGACGGGAAGGGCTTGACCAAACTCTACTAGTTGTTCTGCGTATATTTCGATTTTTCCTGAGGGAGTAGAGAATGTGATGTCATACTTTTGACCAGTATCGGGCATGAAGGGTAGATTCATGGCTCCTTGCTCTTTCAATTTTTCTCTGGTTATTCCGCCTAGAGAGGGATGCTGCATGATGAGGTCTATGAAGCCCTCTTCCCCACCTTCAAAATATTCAGCGAATCCCAGTTTTTTAGCAACCCCAGTGGCGATATCTACATCAGATTTTGATTCATAGAGCGGTTCTATGACTTTCTGCTGTAGCTGAACATAGGGATAGGGATGAGGCAGAAAATCGGAAAACTCCAGAAAGCTACAAGCTGGAAGCAAAATATCGGCGTAGCGAGCAGTAGGAGTCATGAATATATCAGCAGTCACGATGAACTCCAAGTTTGGGAAGACTTCATTTATGATCTTGCCGCTGTTGGCGCACTGGTTTACAAAATTAATGAAAGCAAACCACACTGCCTTAATTGGCCAGGGTTTCCCTTTAATGACTGCATCGTAGAGCTGCAGTATTCCCAGCCGGTGATACGATGGCTTCTCCGGAATTGTGTGAAGGAAGGGCTGCCAGTTAAGTACCGCGGGAAGATGTCCCGAACCAAAAGCGGTATTAACATTGCCCGTAACAGCAGCCACAGTACCTAGAGCCCTCACAGAGATATCTCCATGATGTGTCCTAGCCAAACCCATATGAGTGACAAAGGCAATGTTTTCCGCAGTACCCATTCTCTCAGCTAACTTTTTGATGAGCTCAGCCGATATTCCAGTAATTTCGGACGCTTTTCTAGGGGGGTACTGTTCGGCTAATTCTTTAAGAAGTTGAAATGATGGTTTGCATTCTTTGCCGTTTAACTTATAGGTTCCAGTAATTGCAGGTTTAATTTCAGTAGCTGCAGAAATCTGGGGTTTATTTGAAACAGTGTCCCAGACAATATAATTTTCAGTCTCCTTCCAGCCTAAATCTTTACCTCTAAGAAACTTCCCGGTATCAGTTCTTACAAGAAAAGGCCCCACAGTATACCTACGAATAAAATCATCTTTCTGGAGCCCCTTTTTGAAAATAACATGCATCAACCCCAGGGCTAGAGCAGCGTCAGTACCCGGCTTAATACCCAGATATTCATCAGCCTTGCTGGCGGTTACGGTATAACGAGGATCAATAACCACCAGTTGAGCACCCTTTTCCTTGGCATCCATAATCTTTCGCATCATGAAAAGAGGTTGGGACTCAGCGGGGTTTGAACCCCAAACAACCACCATATCTGGTACTGATGGTGGAATAAGATAGGGTAAAAAGAACGTGAATGGTAGATGGGTGCCGAAAAGAACACGACTACCGCAAGGTAGACCCGCATCACCATATCCCCAGGCACTGACCCGAGTGCTTTGAGTCAGACTTGCCAGTCGCAGATAAGCTCCAAATTTGGTTGTACCGGCTCCCGGTCCCCCCAGCACCCAGCCAATCGCACGCCAACCGTATTTATCACCAATTTCTCTAAATTTGGTAGCGATTATGTCAAATGCTTCATCCCAAGAGATTCTCTCGAACTTTCCCTCTCCACGCTCTCCCACCCGCTTCATAGGATACTGTAAGCGGTCGGGATGATAGGTGATTTCCAAACTGGAAAGACCACGTAGACAAATTCTCTTATCCCTAGGATCCGGAAAGTCTCCCGGCTCCACCTTAACAACCCGGTCATCTTTTACATGAGCCAGAATACCGCAACAATCTATTCCACAGTGTGCTGGACAAGCCGTTCTTACTAAACGAATTTCACCTTTCTTGGTCATTTCCTTTAAACCTCAATTAGAGTATTTCTACAACTTTTTTAATCTTGTTTTTGATTATTATTTGTTTTTCGTGTAAGAATAGTATTTTTTAACTTGACAATTATTTTATTTCAGGGTATAACTTTAACATAATTCAAAAAATAAAAAAATATGTTGAAAAATAGTTTTGATTCCTATTTCATTGCTAATAAGGTTAAACCAAGTTCTTTCTCAAGGTTCTGTATTCTTTTGAGTTGTTCTGAGGACAAATCTGCGAAAGAGGTTGGCTTTCCAAAGGCAACTAGAACTACATTGAGTTCCTTTTCCAGTTCCTGAATTTTTGTAATCTGCTCTTTTTTTAGTTTAGCTGTTTCTGGCCAAACTTTCATTTAATACCCTCCCAATATTGTTTAAATTAATCATTAAAAAGTATAATACTATTCTAATTTATATAAGTTTCTAAGGATAAATTATCCTACGTAGGTTAAAAAAGAGATTAATTAAATTAAAAAGAAAAATAGAATAAAAAAAGGAATATTTACAAGCTTAGAACATAATACATCGGATTACGCAGTAGGGTTTACAACAGTAGGAAGATTTAATACTAAATAATACCATATATGGCTA
>NZ_JBRAKS010000330.1:0-4194 GCF_052745115.1 Candidatus Jordarchaeum sp. | reverse complement strand
ATATAACGATTATTCAAAAATGCGCAATATTCATAAATATAGTCAAACTACGCAAAAAAATTGAATTTCTTCCATGTTTCAATGAACTAAAATAGTGCAAGTATGATAATTGCTTGAATCATAAAAATTTTATTTAGGAACAATTTTTAATAACAAAATTTAAAAGTCTGCAAGAAACTTCAAATAATCATAATTTTTGAAAGTGACTCAAATCTTCGCATAGGAATTTTTACTGGATCTATCTTAATATTAGTAGCCGTATCAGAATATTTTTTTAAGATGTGGTGGTTCGATGAGTTTTAAGGAGAGTTATGGAAGCAAAGAGGAGTTAGATTTTCTAAAAAGAATCAAGTTAGAATTTAAGGAAGCCGTACAGTTTATAGATACCGAAATAGGGACTGTGGAAAGAGGAGTTGTTGATTTATTAGAAGGACCATTCCGGCAACTAATTGTTAGATTTCCAGTAGAAATGGATAATAGTACAATAAAAATATTTACTGGCTACAGGGTTCAGCATAGTAGATTGTATGAACCTACTAAAGGGGGCATTAGATATGCTCCTGACGTGGATTTGAATATTGTTACTGCCCTGGCTTTTGACATGACGCTGAAATGTCGCGTTGTTGATGTCCCTTTTGGTGGTTCAAAGGGGGGTGTTCGTTGCGATCCCAAAAAAATGTCACAGAGGGAGCTGGATAGGTTAACAAGAAGGTATGCTTACGAAATTTTTCCTGCTATCGGCCCGGATGCCGATGTCCCTGCACCAGACATAGGCACTGGTGAAAGGGAGATGGGGATTATTTACGATACTTATAAAATGTTCAACCCAAAATCTCCACACGCCGAAGCTGTGGTGACTGGAAAACCCGTAAACTTGGGGGGCTCGCATGGCAGGACAGAAGCTACTGCCTTGGGTGGTGCTTATGTTCTTGAGGAGGCTGTTAAAAGAAGACACATAGAAGGATTAGATTCTCTGAAGGATGCCACTGTTGTAGTTCAAGGTTTTGGAAATGCGGGATTTTACATTGCAAAAATTTTATCCGAGGATTACGGATGCAGTATAGTAGGAATCTGCGATTCAAAGGGGGGAATCTACAATCAAGAGGGATTGGATGTAAATGATGTCCTAGATTTTAAACAAAATGTGAGTAAAGAAAAATCGGTAATAGGATATAACGGACTTCAACCTTTAACCATGGAACAGTTACTGACGAGCCCTTGTGATATTTTAGTTCCTGCCGCAAAAGAAACACAAATTATAGGTTCAATTGCCAAGAACATAGAAGCTAAAGTAATTCTAGAACTTGCGAACGGTCCTACAACTAATTATGCTGATAAAATCCTAATCGATAAGAACATCTACGTTTTACCTGATATACTTGCAAACTCTGGTGGAGTAACCGTAAGCTACTTTGAATGGCTCCAAAACAAAGCAGGTGAATGCTGGGAATTAAGCCAAGTTAATGAAAGACTTCATAAGAAAATGGTAACAGCCTACCAAAATGTCACTAAAATTTCGGAAGACCGTGAGCTCCATATGAGAAAAGCGGCATTCGTTTTCGCCATTTCTAACGCGATAGAAGTTATAAAAAATAGAGGCATCTTCCCTTAGTCTCGTATATTTGAAATGAACAAGCGTCTGAGATTTCGAAAATCTTTTTGTTGTTATACATGGAAATATAATTAAAATATGGTTATTTTTCTAGAAGACGATCTCAACTATTATTTGTGGGTGTTTGATTTGAGAGAAAGAAAAATGGAGCCCTTTGGAATTGAGCGTTGGTTCACAAAGTATGAGACTAGTGTAGACATTAATATTGCTGAGAGCGGAATACAACCGTTTACTCTTTCTGAAATACTGGAAATGTCAGATGAAGATTTTTTAAAAACAAAGTTAGGCTATATTGAGAGCGGTGGTTCACGGGAACTACGAGAATTAGCCAGCATGACCTATAAGGAAAAGAACTGGGAGAACATATTGGTCACCACTGGTGGACTGGAAGCCAATTTCTTAATATATAGTGTACTTGTTCAAGAGGGAGACGAGATAATAGTTGAATTTCCGAACTACCAGCAGTTACATTCAGTTCCCAGATTTTTTGGAGCAAAGATTATTCCCTGGAAACTGAGAGAAGAGAATAGCTATAAACCAGATTTAAAAGAGTTAAACGAGTTGATCTCTCCCAGAACCAAAATGATTGTGATAAATCATCCACACAATCCAACGGGTTCCATAATTGATAACAAAACGCTGGGGAAAATTTGTGAGATCGCCCAAGACAATGGCTCATATTTACTATCGGATGAAGTATATTTAGACCTCAAACCTGAGGGGTATGATTTGGATGCTGCTTGTGATATAAGTAGCAAAGCCATTAGTGTGCAGAGCCTTTCCAAGTCTTATGGTTTGCCGGGAAGCAGAATAGGTTGGATTGCTGCCTCGAAAGATGTAATCGAAAGGTGTAACGAGTTCAGGGAGTACGTGACTTTGTGCAGTAATGTTTTGGGGGAAAAACTAGCCATTATTGCTCTAAAAAATCGAAAAAAGGTAATGGAACGAAATAAAAGCATCATTAAAAGAAATTTTGAAATAGTTAAAAAATGGATTAAAAAACATGATGAGCTTAGCTGGGTGATTCCCAGAGCCGGTGTTGTTGCCTTTCCAAGATATAATTTCTTCTTCGAGTCTATAGAACTTTGCAGGAGATTGGCTGAGGAGGAAAGGGTTTTAATCATTCCCGGTAGACTCTTCGGAGATCAAGATACTGAATACCATTTTCGCTTGGGCTTTGGATATGAAACCGAGAAATTAGAAAAAGGATTAATTATTATCGACCGTTTCTTTGAGAGAATTGAATAGAATCTTTGTCTAGAGGCACTCAATAAACTCTGGATAACAAGAATTCATCAAGTTTATCGATCGAATATCATAATCTTGAGTGTGCTTATAATTGACGGTTCTGGATGATTTAAAGGAATGGGATAAAGCGGCAAAAAAATATGATCAATGGTTCAGAACAAAAGTGGGGAGTTATATTTTTAGAATCGAGTTGAGTGCACTGCAAATGGCTTATAAACGCATTGATAAGAAAGGTAGATTTCTTGACATAGGTTGTGGGACAGGATTATTTACAATTCCCGTGTCCGGAGACACCTTTGAGGTAATTGGTATAGATACTTCGGTAAATATGGCTGCGAGAGCTAAGAAGAGGGGAGTTAATGTAATAGTGGGGGATGCACTTCATCTTCCGTTTAAAAACAATGTATTTGATACAGTAATGTTTTTTACCACCTTGGAATTCTTGGGAGAGGAAGAAGCTTTGGGAGAAGTTCAAAGAATTCTTATAAAAGGGGGAGGCTTAATTGTAGGAGTTCACAACCTACTAAATCCTTGGAACTTGTATCGGAAGATTAGAGCCCAGTTTAAAAGAAAATCATTCTACAAAGTTATAAGATATTATTCGCCGTGGCGATTAAGAGGCATTCTTAATAATAGGGGATTTTATGTAAGGTCAGTATCTTCGTGTCTTTTTTCCCCTTGTCTAATCAGATTGCCTTTCCTTAGTAAGATAAAATGGATTTTTGAGAACGTTATTGACTATACATACTTAGGGACCATTCTAGTCGCTGAGGCCATTTTACACAACTCAAAAGTAAAAATAACTTAAAAAACTATGGACAGAACTTCCCGAACTATTTTTAAAAAGACTATCACACTTTTATCTTTAAAAATCATTCTTTCTCTAATTCACGAATAAAGTAAAAAAAAGAGAGGAAGGTAGTTTATTTTCTTTTTAATTTAATTTATTTTACCTCTAATTTGATTGTTTCAATGGGTTCCTTAAAGGGCAATGTAACTTTTAGCAATCCGTTATCAAATTCTGCGCTTGCCTTTTTAGTATCAGCTGAATGGTATAGAGACCAACAGCCGGAATAAGCTAGGTTATCCTTATCGCCCCTAACGCAAACGCTGTTCTCGGTCAGTTCAACGTCTATATTTTCCTTTTTTATTCCTGGCAATTCTATTTCCATATAGTAGTTATCTTTGTCATGGTAAATGCAATTACTAGGTGTGTAGACAATTTTTGATGCCAATTCAACCACCTTTTTGATTTTCTGGGTGAAGGAAATGGTTGGCTGTAAGCTTTGGGACAAAATTAGTTGCTATTCCTTCAAAAGTCCCTTCGCTAGAAC
>NZ_JBRAKS010000329.1:0-4195 GCF_052745115.1 Candidatus Jordarchaeum sp. | reverse complement strand
GTCTATACCAACACATTTGGAGAAGAACCTAAAATTTTTTACTTAAAATATTATATTCAAATAAATAAGGAGGAAACAAATGTTAAAAAAAATCATTAAAAGTAGTAGAAACAAGCTGATGATCATTATGATCGTCGGCGCCCTGTTGTTGGTAGGTTTAACTTCAACCCTGCTTTTCGGAGAAACAAGAGAGTACATAAGGATCCTGGGAACCGTATCTTTTTCAGGACCAGCGGGAAACATAGGTCCGGCATATGACAGGGCTATTAAGCTAGCAGTGGAAGAAATCAACAGTGAGGGTATTATGGGTTTCGCTGGAATTGAGTACAAGGTTATCGATATTGAAACCAAACCCTCAGTGTTGCTGAGAAAACTCGGAAGAGAAGCTGCAACCTGGAAACCCGATGTAATGGGAGGAGCAGCCCTTGAAACAACAATACGCCCTCTATGCACGGAAGCACCAAAGTTAAAAATTCCGGCATTCGTTGGTGGGCACTTAAGCATGAGCAAGTACATGCCTCCAGGAGAGGTTCCTGTAACTAAGTGGGTTGTTTACTACGGTTATGCAGATTATTTTGCAGGACAGCTTGCTGGAAAGTTTTTCCATGAAATGGGTGCTAAAAAGGTCGGTATAATTGCAGGGGATTACGATTGGGGATACAGTAATAGCATGGGGTTGAAAGCGTACTGGGAAAAGGCAGGAAGACCTTTCGAAATAGCCCCTATAATCTACACACCTCTTGATAAAACAGATTACTCGACCGAGGCGATGATAGTAAAGAGGGAGAATCCCGATGCTATATTCTGTCCCTACACCGGCGCAGGATGGTTCACAGTACCCACTCAGCTCCGCGATGCAGGAGCAATACCTGAGATTTTCCTCTATGGAACAACATACTCCAACCTGGGTGGTGCTATAATTACAGGTGAATACGGCGCAAAGAACATCTACACCCTTGCTGACCATGATCCGACGAGCGACGCATGGAAGAAATTTGTCAGAAAATGGAAGGTAAAATACGGGGAACTGGCTTTTCCAGAAGCGTATACAAACAACTACTACCAGGTTATCCACTGGATAAAGGAAGTTTACGAAAAGGCTCAAACCAAAGACCCCGATGTGATAATAGACTTGATGCAGGAGACATCTTTCCAGAATGTATGCATAAGTCCCATGGGCCCTCTGGACGGCTTTGGAAACAACTGGGGAGCAAAGGGGGCAATAATCAGATTTGTACCAGGAGCTTCGGAACTTCATCCCGTATTCGGGTTGCATGAAGAGCTCGTAGGAGTTTACGAAACACCCAGATTAACAATGCATCAAATTCTGGAAGAAATGAAAGGGATGACAAGGCTTGAGCCTGGAACAAGTTATCCCATGGCAAGATAAAAGTGTTTTAAGAAATAAAGTGGAAAACAATTTGAAAAGGGTGGTTTGAACAAGTAAATGCTAAGGATCGAAAACGTATCAAAGAAGTTTGGTGGATTAAAAGCGCTTGAAAAAGTAAGTCTTACTGTGGAGAAGCGGAAAATAACAAGTCTAATCGGACCAAACGGCGCAGGTAAAACCACCCTTTTCAACCTTATTACAGGCGCTCTTGCAGTAGATGAAGGAAAAATAATATTCGCTCAAGAAGATATCACCAACCTCAAATCCTATGAAGTATGCAGAAAAGGGATAGCAAGAACCTACCAACAAAAAAATCTTTTCCCTAACCTTACGGTTTTTGATAATGTAGCTGCAGGGATGTTTAAAAATATCATCAGTGAAAAGGAGAGGAAAGACAGGGTTAATGAAATTCTTGAATTCCTTCATTTAATTGACAGGTCTTCTGAGATCGTTTCAGGTCTCCCTCCCCTTGAAGCAAAACTTGTGGAACTCGGTAGGGCACTTGCCACAGACCCAAGATTAATTCTGCTCGATGAGCTTGTGGGAGGGCTTTTACCTTCAGAGACCGATAACATATGTGAAATTATCGAATCTCTTAAAGAAAAAGAGTTGACCATATTCCAGATAGGGCATGAAATGAGACCCATAATGAGGACATCAGACTGGATATTTGTACTGGCGGAGGGTAAGAAAATAGCTGAAGGTACACCGGAGGAGATTAAAAATAATGAAGAAGTACATGCTGTATATCTTGAGTGAAAGAGGTAAAGCAGATTGAATGAAGCTATTTTAAAAGTAAAAGACCTGAATGCTTATTATAACTCTGTATGCGCTTTAAAGGGGATAAACTTCCATGCAAATGTCGATGAAATAGTAGGTATAGTAGGACCAAACGGGGCTGGAAAAACAACCCTCCTTGAATCGATAGCGGGTACGCATAAAATAAGGGAGGGTGAGATATATTTTCTAGACCACAGGATTGAACATTGGCCGGTTCTTAAACGCCGTAAGCTTGGACTTATGCTCATTCCTCAAGAGGGAAATGTATTTCCGATGATGTCAATTAAGAAAAACCTCGAAGTAAGTGTCCTCTACAGTTCAAGGGAAGAACGTGAGAAACTTTTAGATTACGTCTATGAACTTTTTCCGGTTCTATGGACAAAAAGAAAAAACAATGCAAACACTCTAAGTGGCGGTCAGCAGAAGATGCTCGCTATAGGTATTGGGATCGCAGCAAATCCCAGGGTTATGCTAATTGACGAACCTTCTATAGGACTTGCCCCAAAACTTGTTACAAGGTTGTTTGATACCTTGAAAAAAATTAAGGAGGACTCTGGAAACACCATTGTACTTTCAGAGCAAAACATAAAGATACTCAATATCGCCGACAGGCTTTTTGGATTGGAAGCGGGTGAAATAAAATTTGATGAAAAAACAGAAAACTTAAGCAGGCAGGTGATAAAGGACCTCTATCTTGGAGGATGAAGGGAAGGAACTATAATGCTTTTGCAAGGAACAATTACTGGTCTCATAATGGGTGGAATATTATCCCTTCCTGTCCTTGGAGTAGCAGTAATCTATGGTATAACCGGAATACCGAACTTTGCCATAGGAACAATCGGTGTATTTGGAGGTTTTATAATCTGGTATTTTTTCTCCATGGATGTGGGCACATCAATTGCCATAGGGGTGATAATCTGCTTTGTTATAGGCTATTTTATTCAACGTATACTCCTGACTCCTATAAGCGAAAAAGGGGGAGATTCAACCCTGTTCTTTATAATAACAGTATCTTTAGGCTTCGTGTTTGAGGGGCTTGTACGAGCCATCTTTCCGCGCCCAAATATCTCCATATCCCTACCCCGGATAGGCATAATTAACATCGCAGATTACAAAGTTGAGGGATTCAGAATTATAGCATTGATCTTTGCTGTAGCCACACTTGTCTTTTTAAGGTTCATGGAAGAATATACTAGATGGGGAAAATCCTGGCAGGCAACTTCCCAGAATCTCAAGCTGTCAAAGCTTGTTGGAATAAACACTAACCAGGTTTTCAGTATAGCATCCGGTCTTGGATGTGCATTATCATGCATAGGGGCAATATTCTGGGGGGCGCTGTATAATCTGACGGTATTAAGTGGATGGGAACTTGGCTTTATGGGCTTTATCATTGCCGTGGTCGGTGGAATCGGAAATATATGGGGCGGTCTGATAAGTGCACTCATAATGGGCATGGTTATGAGCTTTAGCGGCTTTTTCCTGGGTGGTATGTGGCAGAGCGTAGTTCTTTATGGAATTGTAATCTTAGTCTTAATAATCGCTCCAAAGGGGATACTTGGAAGTGAAAGGTCGTTATGAATCCACAATAACACTTATACTACTGCTTCTACCTCTCACCTTTGTATTAAGAGGAGGGTACCTGCAGAAGGTTACAGGCTATGTATACCTGTTTCTTATACAAGGATACGTAGCGTGGTTTTTATTTTTCAAAAGTGGTCAGCCATTTTTCGGTTACTCTGTTACTATGGCTATAGGAGCTTATGGGACTATTATACTCACGGGAAGGTACGGGTTGCCCCTTTACCTCTCGATACTCATAAGTATATCCTTCGCATCCTTAGTTAACGTAATCGTATTTCTCGCCACCAGCAGAGCAAAGGGCTTTTACGTGAGCATGGCCTCATTTTTGCTTGCAATACTTTTTCCAAATCTCATAGAAGCTATGCAGGCTATCACAGGGGGTAGAAGCGGTTTTTATTTTTCCGTGATTTCAACAGCTTCAGGATTTAATATTCTATATATTAT
>NZ_JBRAKS010000328.1:0-4202 GCF_052745115.1 Candidatus Jordarchaeum sp. | reverse complement strand
AGCCTAGAAGAGGTTTTTCATACCGTCACAGCATAGATATAGCGTTTGAAACTCCCATGAATTGTTCCCAATCTCGATGAGAAACCTTATTCCTCATCCACTTTTTTCTCCCTTCCCTTACCCATAATGAAATCTACCACAGCTTGAACTAATCCTGTGCTATCACCGGTTTTTCTCAAAATTAGTCTCGATGCGTACTCTCGAAATATCTTTATATGCTCTTCGGGTGGAAGGTCAATTTTTTCAAGCTTAGGAGCTATCTTTAAGTCCCAAGGAACATTCTTTCTTATATCCTCGATTTCTACTCCCGGAAAACAACCCTTAAGGAACAGTTCTTTTGTTATATTATCGAATCCAAAAACGCCTTGCGTGCTTATTAATAAACTCGGCCCAGTTCCCGGAGGAAAACCTGCCTTTTCCCGCGAATCGCCTCCCGTTAAATGTCCCGGGGAGGAACAGTAGTCCAGCTTCTCAACGAATTCTCCACCTCTCAAAGTGATTATGGTTCTCTTGGAGTGCCCTATAAAATCTGCTGCGCCTCCCGCTCCGGGTAGCCTCATCTTGGGATTCTCATAATCCCCTATAACTGTTGAATTTATGTTGCCATATTTGTCCACTTGAGCTGCACCTAAGAAGCAAACATCCACATAGCCTCTAAACAGTATGGTTGTGAAGGTGTCGGCCAAATCGCAAGAGTAGCTGAAGCCCTTTGTTGTGGTGCTCTCCGCAATGTGGAAGGCTGATTTATAAGGCAAAAAATCTACAATCCCCGCCTCGGTCATAAGAATACAGTTTGGGGCATGAGTCATCTTGGCTACTACCCCCGCTATTATTGGAATTCCCTGACCAATAATAACACGGTCGCCATTCCGGATTTCCTTTGACGCAAGAGAAACCATTAATTCCAAAGGTGTGTAGTTCAGTTCGTTTCACTCCTTCTACTAATTCTCTATTATTCTATTGTTAGTGACTGAGGTTTATTCCAAATCTTCTGATTGCATATGTTTCCTAAAAGATGAGCCATAATTAACGGGTACGCTGTAGTAGGGTTTAGCTTTCAATCTTTCTAGATATATTTTCCCAAACCTCTCAATATAGTGCGCTATATACTCTTGCCTGCCCTCCAAATTGTAAACCCACTCAAAGAGAAAGTGTCGAATACTTTCATGGCTCCAGTTCATTGCTCCTATCATGCCTCTGAAAAAGAAGTCCATGTCATAGTATCCGTGTACCTCAGCGGGGTGCGCTCCCCAAGGTTCTAAAACAACGGCGTTAACGCGAAAACTTGGAATGATGGTATGATGAGGACTACGCTCTATGATTTCATGGTCCACTATTTCCTCCGCTGAGACAATGATTTTTTTACAGGCTAAACTCGCCCACTTGGCGGTTCCTAAAGCGCCCCAGAGCTGCGCATTACCTTCAACATCTACCCTCTGAACATGAACAATAGCCACATCAGGGTTAGCTGCTGGAACAAGAAGCACCTTTTTCCCGGTGAAAGGACATTCCATCTCTTTGAACTTGTTTTCCCCCATAAAGCTTCTCTTTCGGAAAACATCACTGTATTTAAGGCCAATAGGAATCTGCATGAATGTCTGTCCCATAGCTCCTGCCATTAACATGGCTAAAACCGAATAATTCGAATAATCTTCCACCTCAACCCGCTTTTCTTTTAAAGCCCTCTCAAATTCATTTCCGTAATTTGTTCCTCCAGCCCTGAAACTAAATGCAGTAACTATTCGCTTCAAACATCCACCAGCTATCAGTAGATCCGCCTCTTCTATCAATGAAGTGCTCCACAGAATTAGATTTTTCTTCTTCTGTCTAATGATTTCGTGTATAAGGGCAAAGGGGGAAGACTGAAGAAAATTTCCAATGCAAACCTGTTCTCCGTCACTTACAAATTTCTTAACGGCTTCCGACGTAGCCATCACCTTATCATGAACTTGCGGCTCAACCATGAAACTCTTCTCCGAAACTAACTAAACCAACACTAAAATAAATGAGTAATAAATTTACCCTAAACATCTATAAAGATGTATTACTTCTAGTTGGTTATTTTGCCATTATAGAAATATTTAAGTAAACTACTGAACATAGTGTAAACTACAATAAGTAGTTACTTCTAATTACACCCAAAAAAACAAATTAGGAGAGATTAAAATGGCAAATGAATACAAAATAGCATTCTACGGAGCTATAATCACCCTGCTTTCATTCATCCTGATCGGAATAGCACTAGCAGTAATGGGCTTTATCACCAGGGATTATAATCTAATGGGTCTAGCTTTGGCCTCCTTAGAGCAAATAGACATACCCATAATTGGCCCGCTTCCATTACTACCATATGAAGCTGTACTCCTTATGGCAATAGCAGATGTTTCAACTAGTAACGCTTCTCAAATATTAGGGCTAGGTATTCTAGGCGCTCTACCCTTCGCTGTCGGCGGTGTAATGACCGGTTATGGATTCTATGGATTCTACAAGCAAGAGCAGAGCACTCTTTGTCTAATTACCTCGCTCTTGATGATGGTAGGTTTCGGAGCCCTTACAGTCATAATACCACTGGGACTAATTCCCACAACCATTATCTCCCCCTGGACCTTCCTCATCTACCACTACTTTGCAGTAGTAATACCCCTAACACAAACTACCATTATGGGTATGGGACTCGGCGTAGCAGTAGGATTAACCGCATTAATAATAATAGTTGGCTATATTTTACTCGGTGTTACCATGATCGTGATTCGTGACAAGACATCTAAACCAGACTACATGTTAGCCGCCGGAATTCTGAGCATCCTAGGAGGCTTACTGTTCTTCGGAATAATCGGAATAGCACTGGTATTTATAACCTACATACTGCTTGCCCTAGTATTCAAAGAGCTCAGAAAATAAAACACCACCCTCCCCCCTTTTTTTAAAAACGACTGGAAACCTTTACAGCAAAATACCCGTGATTTTTTTTTAAAAAAATAAATCATCAATCCCACTTTCCGCACCCTTTACGAATATTTCGGGTTTTTTTCTTTTTTTCCAATTACTGCTTGTTTCTCTTTGATTGGATTCAAAAACTTTTCAGAAAAATTTGTCCCGGGGGAGGCTTTCCCCGTGTTTAATCCCCACTCCCAGTTTTTAACCTGTTGTGGTGGCCGATTGGAGACCACGGTTCCCCTCCTATTTTTAACACAGCCGTGTAGAAAAATGTGGGCCAGGGACGCAGAAGCCGGCACCCTCTGGAGTCATCACACAAAATAAGCCACACCCTTTTGAGAGTTTTTTTCAAAAAAGCGGAGGCTTCCGCCCCCACAGACTTAAATTTTACAAAAATAGGAAAAAATAAATCAAAGGTGCGGAAAGTGAGATATAAGAAATATCCTGAAGTTTTGATTACTATATTTTAATCCCCATCTTTTTCTCATTTCTGCCTTAAATCAGAATTCCATCTCTTCTCTAAATGGAAAAAGCATTCTAAACGGAATTTTTAAAACCTAGAAATTCACTTGGAATTAAATTTATCCCAATTTTAAAAGAGGAATATATATGGCAAAAAAGAAGGATGTTCAGAAAATTGGGAATGAACAGCCGGGAAAGAACAGATCATTTGCCTCAATGAGTCTCTCATACTTTATCAACAACGCAGATGCCCAGGCTCTACCCACCTACTACACTTCTATAGGCAGAGAGCTGGCAATAACCAGAGCCTCACTGGGTCTAATAACAACCGCACGCGCCGGCCTACAAACCATCGCCGCCCCCATCTGGGGCTACCTCGCAGATAAATACAATCGCAAAAACATACTGGTAATAGGCTGCATAGTTTGGGGTCTCTTCACCCTGCTCTGCGCTATATCAAACAACTTCTCCTCTCTCCTCTATTTTAGAATGCTAGCGGGATTCGGACTGGCAGCCATCATACCTACCGGCTTCTCAATAATAGTAGACTACTACAAACCAGAGGTAAGAGGAAAATATCTCGGACTATTCCAAATGATCGGCATCCTAGGAATAGCGGTACTGGTACCAGTTCTAGGCTATATGGATGCCCCAAGCTTCACCTACGGACTGGAATCTAACCTATACGACTTGTTCATATACGAAGCCATACTCTACTCAATAAACCGTTGTCCGAAACTTACCCATTTAGGACACTTCCAGATGGTGTTCGGTTCCTGCTTCATAGGGGAGCACCTGCCCTT
>NZ_JBRAKS010000327.1:0-4203 GCF_052745115.1 Candidatus Jordarchaeum sp. | reverse complement strand
AAGTCCAAGAATGGTATTATTTATCATTAAATCTTTCTACTGTTGTGAACCCTCTCAGGATCCCTCTCTAAAACGTCTCCATACCCGTCTCCACCTTTTACCGGATTTATATAGAGGTCTCCCTGATTGAAAAGAATTTCTGGCGGAATAATCATTCTCTTCTCATACACATAGTTGCCTTTCACATACTTTCTTATTTCAGAGTTTTCCGGGTCAAATTCTCGGAAAGGATAGGGTTCCTTGTTTTTAATGAGTTCCATCATGTTGGTGTTATGTACTTCGCGTCTGTAGCCTGCAGCACCGGGGTAGCCTCCAAAAAGTCCCCCGCTGGCAAATATGCTGGTTCCCATCCACATTAACTCATAATTATTGGTTTTCCACAGCATACGCACAGACTCGAAGCCGTTGCCTCCCCGAAACTTTCCGGGACCCGCAGAGTTGGGCTGAACCCTCCTACCCAAATACAGTAATGGTTCCACTATTTCCCACAACTCAACGTCACCCATGTCGGCCTCCGGATTAAACATGGCAAAGGCGTGATCCAAACCATCGTCAAAGGCTCTTGCCCCGAGACCCGAACTTGCAAACTCAAAGTTGAACATCGCAGATTCCTGACCCAGATGATCCTTCCCACCACCAGACATCAAGTTGTGGCACACAGTCATCCCCGCCAAAACCTCTTCGATAAATCCTCTGGAGAAATATCCTCTACTATAAGACCTAAACAGACCATTGAGACCTGTAATAAACGAACCCCAAGAGAAGACTGTACAGGGAAGCGTGGATTCCGGATTAAGAATTGATCCGTATGGAAGTTTGAGTTCAAACACTAGAGACAGACCTGCGTTTATTTTATCACTGGGCCAGATAATTTCTGAGCTGATAGAGTAAAGGCCACCATAAACGGCACTAGGTGAAGCATTAAAGGAGTGATAGCCCCATTTTGAAGCCCCATCAAAATCGATTACTATGTTGCAATCGGGTTTTATGGTCATCTCCATAGGCATATGCATCACGGTGTCCTTAGCCGCTCTGGCAGGCACTCTTTTTGAGCCCTTAAAGGTTACGTCACCAAACGAAGCGGAGCGGTAGCGTCCAGGGATCATAGTTCTTTTAATAACTTCTAATACTGCTAGTCTGCCGTCTTCTATGGATTCATGAATAAAGCGTTTGAAGTTGTCTATTCCAATCTCGTTTATTACTTTGTGAACCGCGTTTCGAATAATGTCACATCCAGCCAGTCTGGCTTTCTCGTCCAGTTTCCAGTAAATAGGATTTCGGATAAGCCGTTCGCATCTCACTTCCCAATAACTGTAAATTGTGTCATTCTCACCGATTTTTTCGCAGGGAGCCTTCAATCCTTCCTCGTAGCAGGTGGTGGGCCCCACAGGCGCCGTACCTGGAACTACTGCTCCTATGTCTAGACCGTGTATGCAGGCTCCGGCCCACGCCACCAGTTCTCCTTTCCAGAAGATGGGCTTTATGGTGTGGACATCCGCGGTGTGGCAATTACCTATGAAGACATCGTTATTACAGAAAACATCGCCCGGCGCTATTCCCGGATTATCCTCGTAACCGTTTCTTATCATCCATTTTATAGCATCGCTCATGGTTCTTACGTGGGTGATTATTCCCGTGGATATTGCAATGGTATCACCCTCGGGACTATAGAGAGTAAAGCACAGTTCTCCCAGCTCCTGAACGATGGGCGAGGCGGATATGTTCATGGATGTTTCTCGGGCACTAACTAGGGCACCTCTGATGAGTGCGAACACCCGCTCGTACACCAATGGGTTCTGCTCCTTATATTCCAATATTTCTAGTCCATGGTATCTTCTGGTTTTTTGAAAAAGTTCCTCGGATTCCTCCAACATTTCTTTTAGGGTTTTACCTTTCCATCCAATTTTTCTGGCTCTCGAGCCTTCAGCTCCCTCTATCTCCACCAGGTGTGGTTCTCTAACAAAGCTTTGTGACACTTCGCTCACTTCCTCCTTATGTGAAATATTCGATACTCATCTAGGTAAGCTGAACAGTCGTTGGGCAGGAAAAGAGTGGTGTTGGGAGATTCTACAACTGCTGTCCCATTTATTTTGTTTCCCGTATTTAGTAGATGCATTTCGTACACTTCTCCGGTTGACCATTGACCTCTCCAGTAAACATCTCTCTCGCCCTTGAAAGCCTCTTCGGGGGGCTTTGCACCCTTCTTCTCCTCTCTGTATAATGCTGGTTTTTTCACAGGATATCGCCCAATTCCTATGGCGTATGTGAAGTAGTATCCGGCTTCGGGGATTTTTGCGCTTCGGGCGTAAATCTTTTCATAGTGCTTTTCAAAGGTTTCAATCACTTTATCCATATCCTTTCCAGTGGATATCTTAGCTATGGGAGACGGAAATTCCAAGTCGGTTAGCTGACCAGCATACTGCATTCTGGCATAAGGATGAAAGGTTATTTTCTCTTTTTCACAACCTGCATCTATTAATTCCTTAAAACATTCTTCCCTCTGAGAGTCCCAGAATCCAGTAACCAGTGAACCCATAAAACCTTTAAAATTATCATCAGCATTATACCAGATTGGAAGATCCGATGAGCGATCTCTTCTGGCCTCCAGATTCCCGCAGGCGCACCCAAAGGCTGAAAAAGCGGCTGCCCAACTAGGAACCAAGACGTCTAGGAATGGAATTTCCCGGGTATAATTCGCTGCCATAACGGGACCCCCTCCACCGTAGGACAGTAACACATAGTCCACTGGCGAGTAGCCTCTCCCCAGTATTGCCCCGTAAACAATATCCCTCATCTGAGTCTCCAGTAACTCTACAATTCCCGCAGCGGCATCATAAGTGTCTAAACCCAGTTCGGATGCCACTTGTTTTTCTATCTCTTCATACGCTTTTTCCTTGTTTAGTTTTATTTCTCCACCTAAAAAGTAGTCTGGATTCAGAACTCCAAGGATGACCTCACAATCCGTAATGGTGGGCCATTCTACTCCACCCTCCTTATATGAAACTCCAATGCGGTAACCAGCACTTTCTGGTCCAATCTCTATCCTCTTAGAAATGGGATCCACCCTCACATAGCTTCCCATACCTGCCCCCCGACTCTCTGTAGCCACCATGGGCATATTGATTAGAAATCTTCCTATTTCGGGGTTCGCCTCAACGGTGTATTCTCCGTCAGTAATCAGGCCTACATCAAAGCTTGTTCCACCGACATCAGTGCACACAATGTTATTTATGCCTAAGACTTCGCCCAGATATTTTCCTCCAATTATTCCGCCTATGGGACCAGAAGTCATGGAGCGAATCAACTGTTTTGTTTCTATGCTAATTGCCCCTCCATGACTGGACATAAACCCTGAGGTCGAATTTTGACTTTCGCTTTTTCAGCTCCTGATCAATTTTTCTCAGTTGAGCTCTTGAACCTTCGGCTGCGTAGGCTTCCAAGGTTACCACATTCATTCTCGGAAAATCGCCTCTAATAGGATGGAATTCAGAGGCAGTTATAATGGGGATATTCACTTTTCTCTCTGCTAATACTTGTTGAGCTATTTCCTTTGCTCTGCTCTCATGAATCCCGTTTCTATAGGAATAGATAAAATTAATAACGATAGCTTCAACTCCCTGGTCTAATAGTTGTTCAACCGCTGGCTTAACCTCGTGTTCATATAAGGGTATTACAATATCGCCCATAACGTCTATTCTTTCCCTGACGCCTCGAATATACTCCTCTGGTATAAGCGGTTCATTGTGAATGTGGGTGGCAGCGTGGAACCGGTCTTGATAGGAGTAGCCCATGTAGGTTTGTTTGGCTCTCTCCAAGCGGAAATAATGCTCCATTCCCTTTGTTACTATGGCTCCCACTTTACTGCCTTTCCTCTCAAGCACCCTGTTAAGCATAGTAGTTCCAGAATAAATAGCAGTTTCAAGACTGGAAATAGCGTATTCAGTTTTCATATCCCAGTAACCCAAAGCATTATCCAACGAGGCCAGAAACCCTATGGACTCATTGTAAGGAGTGCTCTGTGCCTTACCAATAGTAAAACGACCCTCATCATCTATCACGATTGTATCGGTCATCGTACCGCCAGCATCAATTGCGAGAACATTTGGAACTTTCACCAACTATTAATCACCAATTTATTTAATTTTAATTTGAATTTCTAATTTTTTATTTTGTATCCATATAAAATTTACTATCAGTTTAAAA
>NZ_JBRAKS010000326.1:0-4206 GCF_052745115.1 Candidatus Jordarchaeum sp. | reverse complement strand
GTTTTAATATACTAATAGGATTTTATTATAAGCATAATTTTTGTTAACTACACTGAATAATTTTCGAAAAATAGTAAATGTAGACGATTTTTAGAAAATATATTTGAAGGCAATCTGGTAATACCAACACATCCAAAAAGCTGAAAACCAGCACCTTATTTAATCCATACTTATATATAAAAAAAGGAAGTGGAACGTGGGCAAAAATTTCCAGTTCATTTTGCATCTGTAATCAATGAAACCTATACCGCTAAAACTTTCCGGTATACTACATAGACAAATAGCACAATAGCGAAGACCGCAAGTAAGATTTCCACTTCGATAATTCCTATTAGGCCGACTGCGTAAATAAACGCGAACAGGTTGAATAGTATATGTAGAATCACCGCTATGAGATAGAATTTCAGCGTCTTACCTCTAACCAGACCGTAACCAATGATTGCTGCCGAGGAGGCGTGGAACAATATTGCAAAAATTCTCTCAAAAACCGCGATTAAGGAAAGCCCCATCAAACTAGGCGTGAACACCGCAAATGATAATGAATTAATAACTGAGAGTAAATCAGGCAAAACAAAGAGATTAACAAGAATAACTTCTAACGGTGTGAGAGCCATTGTTGCTATAGTGTTAATCTGTGAAAGATAAACAAAGAACAGTATTTGATTAATGTAAAAGTTAGCTGCGGCAGGTGCTAAGAGGAACACTGCCTCTCCGCCTCCGAATCCCAGACCCACCGCTAATCCATAGAAAGCACCGTTCCCCTCATTTAGCCTGACTCTTATGAACGGGAGAATTAGAATTAAAAGTTTTACTGCCTCCTCAATAAAACCAGTACCCAAAAGGTCAACACCCCAAAGAGCATACCCCGAAATGAACAAAACGTAAAATTTCCGAAGAAACGCTAAGTAAAAAACCACCGCGCCTAATAGAAACGCTGCAAAAAGATAACGATAGGATTCCTGTTCAAATCTTACCTTTTTTACTAGAAGCCAAATGATCAAAGGATAAAGTAGTGAAAAGGCAATCGCTATTATAACACCGATTCCGTCCAACATCTGTACCTCTTAATTAACTTTAATTTTAAACATAGAATTTGAATTAAACAATGATATAAATCTTTTGAAAATTAAAAAATAAAATCAGACGTGTACTTGAACTTAATTATGTAATCCCACAAATTTTCCCTGAATTTAAAAAATGGAAAAATCAAAGAAATAATCTAACGCAAATTAAAAATTTATCAAACCCAACTTGATACCGGTCTGAAAATAATTAGTCTTAAAAGAGAATTAAAACCAACACTAAAGAACTGGGTGAAAAATTCTCATTAACCAAATGCTTAATTCCTTATAATCAAAATTTCAAATACTCTGTCTTAATGAGACTGAAATTCTAAAGCAAGAAAATTTTTTATTATCATATAGGCCTTTTATCTAAAATAGTTGCAAGAGCACGAAACTCTTTTTTGAATATTCTTAAAGTTTCGTTGCAATAATTTGTTAGAAAAATTTTATAGTAAAATAATTATTCATTAAAATCTCCAAGGGCGGAAGAAAGACAAATTACCTGAAATATAAAAACCATCTGTTATATGTTTATCTAACAAATAAGATATCAACAACAAAGAACTGGATAAAGATTATTTATCATCTATAAAATACCAATAATTGCTCTACTGCATTAATTTTTATAATGATAGTTTGTCACATAAATAAATGATTTTGAAACTAAGAATGTTAATCATGATCCGAAATTAATTCCGGCGAGTGATTTTACTAGAATTTTAATTATGAAATGTTATCCTGAAAAACATTTACTTTTATGAAATGTTACCTTTAAATAGGGGTTCAACCCATATATTTCAGGCGTTTTCAAGCCCTTTTTTACGGGGAAGAGACCATGAGAAAGAAACAATATACCCTTACTAATAATCAGCGTGAGGTTCTTAATAAATTTTTAAACGATAAGCGAGCGGAATCCCAGCTTAAATCCACGACTCTCAAAAATTATGAAAAATCACTCAGTGTCTTAGCATCTCAGGTCAACAAGGATTTGGATAAAGTCACGGCAGCTGATCTTAAGAAATTTTTTGGGGAACTTGAGCAAAAGAGGGAAGAGGGAAAGATTTCGGATGCATCTATCAGACTGTACCGTGTCTGTATTCGAGCCTTCTATAAATGGCTGGACCGGGATAAGAAGCGTTCCCGAACAGGTTGGATAAAAGTTTCCAAGGTTAAAACAAAAATAAAATCGGAGGACCTACTGAACGAGGAAGAAATTAACAGTCTCATTAACAGCGCCAAGACTCTAAGAGACCGGGCTCTACTCAGTGTACTGTTGGAATCGGGATTAAGAAAGGGTGAACTCTGGAGTTTGAACGTGGGCTCTGTGATTCCCGTTAACTATGGTTTCCTACTTAGTGTGGAGGGCAAGACTGGTACCCGTACCATACCTTTAATCAGCAGTGCCGGAGTTTTGGGTGAACACCTCTCTACGTTACCAAAAGATAAGGATTCTCCTTTGTGGACTAGTTCTCGCGGTACACGTCTGTCACAGATGTCAATCTGGAGAACTGTCAAAACCTGTGCTAAAAGAGCAGGCATCAACAAGCGTACTTACGTGCATTTGATGAGACATATCCGGGCCACCGAGCTTTCAACCAGACTATCGGATCAGACTATGAAAGGATTTTTCGGTTGGAAACCCACCAGCAACATGCCCGGGGTCTACAGCCATATTTCAGGAAAAGAGGTTGTGCGTGAAGTTTTGAGAGTTTCAGGAGTGAATTTGGAGGTAAAAAACAATTCATTGGGCCAAGTTATCTGTCCCCGTTGCAAAGAGGCTAATATTTCATCTACTGATTATTGCTTGCGCTGTGGGATGCCTTTAAAGGGAGAGGTGGAAACCTGGTATCCTGAGTCGGTAGTAAAGGACCTTGAGATGAGAATAAAGAGTCTGGAAGAAAAAGGAAGCAAATAAGCTTAAATCACCATAACATTAATATTAGTGAACACCTTTTAAACTTAAATGAGGCTCAAAGGGTGTACTGGGTTGGAAGAGGTAGGGCTTGATAAAGTCTGGTTGTTTCAATGGTTTTTACAGATTGCGGGTAGGATTCAAAAAATTTTGGGAAAAGACTATATGCGAATAGCCCTATACCACATGGGGAATTACATAAGTGGCAGAATCGGTGAGAAAAGACCCGCCCTTGATTCAGTGGACAAGTTTAGAGGCTACGGATTACAAAGGATAGGACAGATTGAGGATCCTTGGAATTCTGTGCTGTACGGACTTCTGGAGGCTGATGAGGATTATAAAGCCTCTCTAAAAAGAGGTGAAAGTGGTTTCAATAAAATGGCTCAGCTCATTTTAGAGGCCAGTATAGTGGGAAAAGAGCCTATAGAAATCCCAAGCATTTATGAAGCTGCTCAAAAATATTTTGATTTTCTCAAGTCTATTAAGTTGGATGTTCCCACTTCTTATCAAGAAATTGATGCGGATACTATAAATGTGGTGGTTAGTGATTGTTTGTATAAGGATTGCTGCAGAACGGTTCAGGCTGAGAACCTATTTAGGGATGATGGGACTCCCTTTTGCTGGGTTTTGAAAATAAATTGCACCGGGATATTTAAGCTGTCTAGAAATTCAGTAGAGTATAGATTATTAGAATTTGATGCGCCTAATTGTAGAGGCATAATTTTTAAGCTCTAACCTGTTTTTTAGGCCCTTGTAAACTGTTTTTATTAATTTAGTTTATATATTTTTTTAATTGTTTAATTGGTAATATATGGTATTTTGCAATACGGTTTGTTTAATAATTTTCTATTTTTCGAAAAGCATAACTATTTTTAGGCGGTAATAATGATCGTACAAAACAGGATTACTGTGGCACTCAAAAGGTTTTGTAGTTTATTATAAAAGTTTTATTAGTTCTTTATATTGAGATACAAGTAATTTAATTTCTGTAATTTATAAAATGAGACATATAATGATTTTTTTCCTCTTTTAAAAGTTATTTTATGTTATTTTGAAATTTTGAGCCTTCATTTGAATAGAGTCTATTATTTTTAGTATTACCGAATTGCCCCCAAATTTATTTTCGAAAAATAGTAATAATTTACGAAAAATAAAAAACTATTCACCAATACTATTAGAAAAATAATTTAAAAAAATACGGTTAAACGAAATCTTAGGCCAGGGATAAAA
>NZ_JBRAKS010000325.1:0-4208 GCF_052745115.1 Candidatus Jordarchaeum sp. | reverse complement strand
CTTCCCATCTTTAAAAATGCTGATACTCTTTATAGATATGAAACAGGTTAACATAATGATCTTTATTTTTAATTAGAAATAAATAAGAGAGGCATGTACCTCTCTCCTGAATTTTAGTCAAGCAATTTTTTTCATTTTTCTTTTAATCCATTTTGAATTTTATCTACTTTTTCCTTTTGCTTTCCCTTTTGTCTTTCCTTTCGCTTTTCCTTTTCCTTTTTTGCTCATTTTTTGTCCTCCATTTTGGATGTCGGTCTTTTAGGCTTTTTAAAAAAATAGGATAATCCATGGCTTTGCTATCAGAAATTTTAAATGGCGTTATTTTATATTTAATGTTTAAAATTATTTAAAACTATTGTAAAAAACCCTAATTCGATTGGATTTATTAATTTGAGGTAAAATTCAAACTATTTTTTATTAAGGATATTAAATTTGAAATTTTGACAAAAACAAAAACAAAAAAACTTGAATTATTGAAAAAGGAGATGAAATTAGCCATATGTTCAATAGAAACTCCTTAGTGTATGGGAGCGTTGTGGTGAAGGGGTGGAAAAGCCTTGCTTCCCATTTCCGCTTAGCATAAATTAACAAGTTTTAGCGTTACTATGCGAAAATCTTGGGTGAGAAGGTGTGGAAACAAGCGGTTAGCGACGTCACCACCAATAAAACAAAAAGTTAGGAGCCAATATTGAACATATGGGAAATTAGGAAGTGAAGTTAAGATTTCGGTCTTCTGAGTACTTAATTTTAAAAATTAATTCAAAAAATGTGTGTAATAATAATTTCAATTCAAATTGGGGTGAAACTCATACTCTACTAATCTTCTTCTTCAAATTCTTCTTCTTCCGATATTTCAAATTCTTCTTCTGAGACTTCCTCTTCCCACTCGTCTCTGACTTTTTTAGGCAGTCCTTTCACTTTTTTTAGGTCCCATTTTTTATTTTTCTCTGTTCCATTCTTAAATTCCGGTGGAATTTTTCTAATTTTTTCCTTATCTGGCATTATTTTTCCCTATGATTTAAAAATCTTACAAACATATAAACCTGTTTTATTCTCTAACAATAATCCAAGTAAAATAGAAAAAAGAAAAAGAACGAAGACTACTTCATTACCGTGAACATTCTTCTATTGCCAGAAGGGATGCTTATCTTACTTGTATTCTAAATGGGGGCTGATTAATCGATTGCTGCTGTCGGTATTGTATAACATCTTCTTGGTGTCTTACTATTTTTCCCTTATCTTCTCTTGAGACTAGATAGAATTGAACCATTGTGTTTTCGTGTATTAGAGTTATTCCTCTCCATTTACTATCTTCTGACTTGAATTCTACGACATCTCCTAGACCAATACCTTTTCTGACTGTGAGGTTTATTCCAATATTTCTTAGTGTTTCAATGAAAATGTTGTGATAGTGGTCTTTTACCTCTTTAACCGGCTTTTCCTCATCTCTTATCGCTTCTACCACAAATGCTCTCAGTATCTCCTTGCTTATCGATCTCCAGGCTTGCGGATTTCCATAGAACTCCGTTCCCATTAATTCCCCGTTGATGAAAACCGCCACACCACACTGACCTTCCAAATTCTCAAACCTGTTTACTAAACTGTCTATTTTCTTTTCATTAGCCTTAGTGATTTCAAGATAACTTTGAGTGGGTGCAATATAATTTTCAAGCTTCATATCCTTTCGGAGTTTCTGAATCTCGTCCCAAACTGCGCTCTGACCTCCGGGAGACATAGCCATAAAGGCTGCTTGAGGATTTAGTCTCAAATTGTGAGCTTTGAAATCCTCACCCTTAGTATAGCTCCACCGGGACTGCTCAATACACTTAGCTGGTAGAATTAGCTCCCTCATAGATTTTCCACCGATTGTGGCAGTCTGTAGTATATTATGCTTGCTTCCTACCGGTATTAGTATTGGTTCCCAGATTGTTCTATCCTGTTTACCCCCATGCACTGTTACCCCGAAGGGAATCAGAACCTGTTTATCGCTGTTGTTTATAACTTTTAACTCTTGCACGCTATCGGTTTCCACGATCTTAATCTTACCTTTTTCCTCCGCCTCGTTAACGCATATGAAGTCCAGAATTGAACCCTGCATAATGAGGGGCAGGACAACCATGTTACCGTGTTTCTGGGCTTCTCCTAGCTTAAGTAGTATTAACGGGTTGTCGAAGAAAGACTCTACAAGATTTACGCTCGCACTCTTCACGCTTCTCCCTCCTATTATTTTTTCTACTATTTTTTTTCACCTTTTTTCTTGGTGCTCGGTTCTTCCTCTTCCGAGAGGTATAATTGTTTTACAAAATTATTCGCAATTTTTTTACCGTTTATTGTGAGCTCCACACCATAGGAGACTTGAATTTCTCCACCTTCATCCACTCCGTTGACTCTTACGCCCCGCATATCAGGCAGATCTTCCGGTTTGGGAGTTTCTTCGGGAAGAATTTCTCTATGAATTTGAATTATTCCTCCTTTTTTGAGGCTCTGTAGATGGTAGTTTATCTGCTGCTTTGGGACGCCGATTTTTTTCGAGAGGTCTATGGGTCTCTGGGGGGATTCGTAGAGTTCCTTTATGATTTCTACTCTTACCGGGTTTCTGAAGGCGAGTCCTACCTTTTCGAAAATTTTTTTCCTTTCATCTTGCTTCCTTTTTTTCGGCATCCGAATCACTCATGATTAATTTTTACGGTAAAAATTTTTTTTACTATACAAATAATGAATACCTCTAAATATAAATGTTTCGAACAATGCAAAAAATTCAAAAGCAAATCAACTCTAATACAGAGTCTTTTAACCCGTTAAAGTCAAAGCCTGAATTTCTCTGCCAATATCCTTTCAGAACTGTTTCAATGCCTCGGAAAAATCAAGTTGCGCTTCACACCCGCAGCAGGGACATTCAAAAACCTCTCCATTCTGGTGTGGTTCCACATTTGCAATATATCCTCGGCAATCGGCACAAAAAGCGTACCAATTCATAGGATTCCTACTGAGAATTATTTCCGCTTTATTAACTCCACTGGGAATAGGCCAAGCTTCGGGTGCCTGCGCTTTATGCGGACTACTCCAAAGTTCAACAATTTTTTCCCAGAGAGGCTGTTTTTTACCTCTTCTACTATCCATAGATTCTCCACTTTTATTATCCATTTCCTACACCATTTCTTCTCCCAATAAGATATTTTGAGTTTAATGGAATTTTGTAATGTTAGATATATTAACTTTATTTTAAGTTTTTTAAAAATATTCAAAATTTTATAACGAAAAATATTTCTAGAATTCGAGGCGTTTTTCACAGACGAGTATGCTTTAATACTGGGAATAATAAGTCTGTTTTTGGGTGTTAACTAGATGATCATCGTTGATAATCATGAAAAGAGAAGTATAGTTCCTGAAAAATTGGAAAAGTTCGAGGTAAAAGTTCAATTCGCCGATTTACCTGCTGGCGACTACCTAATTAACGGTATCATCTGCGTTGAGAGAAAAGAGATTAACGATTATATTACTAGCCTGACCTCTGGACATCTACACACTCAGCTATACAATCTCAGCACTAATTTTGAAGTAAGCTATCTTATAGTGGAGGGATTAATCTCAGAGGCTCTCATGTACCGCAAAATCAAAAGAGAAGCCTACCTTTCATCACTAGCCGGAGCCTCCATCAAAAGGAGTCCCGAAGGCAAAAAGGGAATCGTGCAAATAATCAACTTGGAAACCGCCTTCGATACTGCATTATTCTTAAAAAGCCTAAATGATAGGCTAGAAGAAACCGAGCCTCGTATTCCGCAAATTACCAGAGTAAAACGCGGAGCAAAAGATCAGCTAATATTTATTGTTTCATCACTTCCAGGAATCGGCGAAATTCGGGCCAGAAAACTTTTAGAACACTTCGGAGATATGAAAAATCTAGTTAACGCCAATTTAGATAAGATAGCCAGTATTCCCGGAATAGGAATAAAAACAGCCAGAGAGCTCCACAACATTTTTGTTAAAAAATATGACGGACGAACCTAAAACTATTATTGTATCATGTCATTTAGTAGAATTAAATAGTCTAACAAAAGTCTGGTTATCAGAAAGTTCTTTCTCACAAACTCCTTACCCTTCCGGCCCATCTCCTCTGCCAATTTTGGGGTCTCTAATAGTTGAATAACCCTATCCGCAAACCGTTGTCCGAAACTTACCCATCTAGGACACTTCCAGATGGTGTTCGG
>NZ_JBRAKS010000324.1:0-4253 GCF_052745115.1 Candidatus Jordarchaeum sp. | reverse complement strand
AGCACATGGTTGCCCAAAATAAGGTCATTCCAGACCACTCACCGGATGAAAAGCGCCCCACACACCTTCCGCATACGGGTGCAAAATAAAATGGTACAACCTTTGCAAAAACCGTTCTCCAGCTACGGAGATTGAAAGTTTTTGATTTAGTTTTATTAAAGTTGAAAAATTCTCAAAAAAACAGTTTTAAACTGTTGAAAATACATCATAATATATAAATAAAGTGAAAAAACAAAAATTGTGCAACATAGCATAAAGAGAAGGAACTATATAAGTAATTTTACAAAAATTCAAAATTCAGTCTTTTTTCGTTATTCAACATTTTCTACTATTGAATATTTTAAAAGTTTTAAAAAATAAGTGATTTTGAGTAGTGAAGTGAATCAACTAGGAATTATTTAAATTAAAAAAATTGAAGAAGAATTCTCAGACTAATATCTTCTTCCTCTACTTCTATCACTTCTGTATGGTCTGGATCCACCATATGATCCACCATATCTGGATCCCGAATCACCATAGCTTGGTCTGTATCGTCTTTCTTGCTCGTAAACCTTGTCTGAGATATTATTTTCATTGTTTACCTCTATATCCTCGCCGTCCTCGACTTCCTCAAGGCTTCCGTACTTACCGATATTCAATCTTAAGGAATTCTTAAAAACTGTAGTATAGCCGTTATTAAGCTTATAAACGTGGTTCTCTTTCACCTTGTCTATGTCATCGTTCCAGAGGGACAATAGAATGCTTCCCGAACTATCACCCACCAGGGCTTCGGTAACCCTCAGATTCTCACCGGTTCTTTTTGACACAACTTCTCTTTCTTCATTAAGCGACTTGACTTTAAATTTTACGTTTATGCTCTTAAGACCAGGTCTTAAATTCTCAATAATAACATCTTGTGGTTCAATCATTTCAATCCATCTTTCTAAACAAACTTTCAATAAAAATAGAAAAAAAGCTTATAGACTGAAGCCAGTCCTAATCATTTTTCTATGCTGACAAGGAAGCAAGCCCTATATATAAATCTTTTCAGAAACCGGTTACACGATATCGAATTTCTTTCTAGAATAACACCTATAAGCGAAATTTTAGTATTATTTTTAATTTGATTGACTACAATAATCTATTTAAAACGTTATAAAATTTGAAAATAGAGCTTATGAAGATTGCATGCATTTAAAAGGTGTATGCTAAAACATTTATATTAAGGTGGAGAGTTGATGGCCGACTTTGAAATGGTGGTACCGAACTCTGCAAATAGGTATGACGAGTTTGTAGAATACCTTGATCAACAGATAAAATTTTCTAACTTGAAAAGGGTAATTAGATTAGGGCGAGCATCATGGGATATAAGCGGAGGCTTCCTCTCAAAAGGTAGGGCACAAATCTACCTAAGAGGAAATGACATTATTTGCAGGATAAACACGGAAGTAGAAATTTTCCCCATAATCCTAATTATAATTTTAACCGCATTAATTGGCCTAATTATTCTTGTCATTGCATTAGATAACCAGAAAAGAATAGAAAGAGAAGTAAGAAGAGCGATAGAAAGCGCGAAAACACAAATTTTAGTGAGGGCTCCAAAAAAACCTGTTAAAATCCGTGTCGAGGACAGAGAGAAATTTATGGACTGCCCGGGCTGCGGCAAAACCTTATACGAAGAGGCAAACTTTTGTCCCTATTGCGGCTTCAAAATGGATAGGTGTATAGTATGCAATCGTTTCCTAGGTAAAGGTAAAATCACTAAATGCCCCTATTGCTCCGGTTTAGCACATAGAGATCACCTGCTGGAATACGTTAAAGTAAAAGGTCAATGTCCTGCATGTGGAAAAGACCTAAAAATACACGAATTAGTTTGACCTTACTGATTTCACTTTTTTACATATTTAAGTCAATTATTTGCAACTCATACTTTTTCGGGCCTGTTTAATGATTTCCATTAGTTTTATTGCCATTGGATCTGTGGTGTATCCCTGATTAAGATTATCAACCATGGATTTTTCAATTTCAGGAACACTGCCCATTATTGGGCTGGTTTTTTTCCACCATTTTGGATCCTCAAAAGTGGGAATGTCGAACATGGATTTCATTCCTTGGTCTAATGTGGTATCGAGAATCTTCCACTGGTCTTTGATTTTTATTTCTGCAACAACATGAGGTAATTCTTGAATATCTACCTTCTTTTTAGGAAGTATTTGCGTTGTCATGAGAACATATCTCGCTGGAATTTTGGCTGCTCTGCACAAAGCAATTAGTAGAGAAGACTTGTCTAGGCAGGCTCCCGATTTTCTTTCCAAAGTCTTTAAAGCTCCCACAACTGGATCTACTTTGAATTCTATTGTATCTCTTACGAATTCAAAAAAATTTTTTACAATTTTTTTCTTGTCTTGTTGATTACCAGCCAATTTTTTAGCTAGTTCTATTATCGTTTTATTGTCGCTTTCACAACCATAGGTGGGATTCAAAAAACTTTCATCTTCCATACTTTTCACTTCGTTTTCTTTTTTTAGGTATTTTGTAGTCAAGTCCTTCTTTAATGCTCCCATAAAACTATTTTATTTAAAAAAATTAGGTTTGTATCAATTACAATGTTGGATTATGTATTTTTTAGGGCTTTAGCCTTTTATGAAATTAGTTTAGAAACGTTTTTTAATTAAAAATAATAGGAAGTTTAATAACTTATATTTTGGAGTGGAGATTAATTGAGTTTTGCTGAAACCTTGAAATGTTTAGAATGCGGTAAGGAATACTCCCTCAATGAAATAATTTATAATTGTGGGGACTGCGGTGGTAAGGGTCTCTTTCATGGCACTGTTGATGTGGTCTACGACTTGGAGGAAGCAAAAGAGAAAATAGATAGAAATCTGCTTGAATCCCGCCATCCCTCAGTATGGAAGTACTTTGAGCTTCTACCAATACTGGATAATTCAAATATAGTTTCCCTCGGAGAGGGTGGAACTCCCCTAGTTAAGTGTAACCGGTACGCTCAGGAAACAAAATCGGATAACCTGTACTTGAAGAATGAATTTGTTAACCCCACGTTGAGCTTCAAAGATAGAGTTTTTACAGTAAATATTTCAAAGGCTGTAGAATACGGTGTAGACACTATCGTTATGGCTTCCTCGGGAAACGCGGCCACAGCAGCATCAGCCTACTGTGCGAAAGCCGGATTAAAATGCTATATCTTCATACCGGGTGAAGCCTCACTGCCCAAAATCGCAAACATTATCATGAATGGTGCAAAAACAATTAAGATTAAGGGAACAGTTATCAACGCCGCGGTCTTAGCGGTGGAGGCAAGCTGGAAGTGGGGCTGGTTCCAGTTAACCACAGCAAAATCTCTAAGCCCCTACCAGGGTGAGGGATCAAAAACCATAGCCTACGAAATATGTGAACAGTTGGGTTGGAAAGCTCCAGACTGGGTCTTTGTCCCAGTTGGTGGAGGAGACAACATTGGGGGAATCTGGAAGGGATTCAAAGAATTCCACGAACTCGGACTCATAGACATGCTTCCAAGAATGGTGGGTGTTCAAGCTGAAGGAGCCGCAACAATAGTCAACACTTTCAACCAAGGAAAAGACTATACTGAAGCACCCATGGAGGATGCAGAAACAATAGCTGAGGGAATACGCACCGGCGTTTGTCCGGGACCATGGCCTCTCATGGCTCTGAGAGAGTCTAAGGGTGAAGGCGCAGCAGTCTCTGACGAGGAAATCTTAAAAGCTGAAAAAATGCTGGCAAAAACAGAGGGAATATTTTGCGAACCCTCCTCGGCGGCAGCCGCAGCTGGCTTGAAAAAACTCAGAGAGATGGGAAAAATTGACAGAAGCGACATAGTTGTTTGCGTCCTAACCGGTGCAGGATTAAAGGACATTGACGCTGCTCTGAAGCTAATCGAGGAACCCCCACTAATAGAGCCAAAAATGAAAGAACTAGAGAAACTAGTCATATAATCAAACTTTATCTTGAAAGTTACGGATTTAGTGAAAAGTTTGATAAAAGAAATCCATTGGGAATATGCTTTTCAGGTAAATGAGGTCCAAAGGTTATAACCGCAGTCTGGGAAAAAGTTTGAGTGCGTTTTCTCGTTCTATGCGCATCCGCGCCGCAGCGTCGAAACCATTATAGCTGGTAAGCTGTTTGACCTGCTCCGCTGTAAGGTTTTCAGGTGCGAACGGATAATCGCTTCCAAAGAGAATTTGAGAGGGTTTACAACAGTAGGAAGATTTAATACTAAATAATACCATATATGGCTA
>NZ_JBRAKS010000323.1:0-4277 GCF_052745115.1 Candidatus Jordarchaeum sp. | reverse complement strand
AGTCCAAGAATGGTATTATTTATCATTAAATCTTTCTACTGTTGTGAACCCTTTTATATCATCGGGATCAACAAGAAAGCCGTTTTCCCCGTCTCTTATTTGCAGAGGAATACACCCTGCGGTTGATGCTACTATGGGCTTTTCCTTCCAAAGAGCCTCCGTTACGGTAAGTCCGAACCCCTCCTTTAATGATTTCTGAATTATAACGTCTGAGCTTCTCTGCAGCGAATTTATAACTATATTATTTTCTGTGTTGATTAGTATAATATCCTGATTTTCTATTAACTTCTTTTCTCTCTCCCTTATTCTCCCCACAATATCTTCCGCCCCGGGATAATCTCTCTCCATGCTTCCACACAAAACTAATCTGCAATCCACCTTTTGCTTTACAAGTTTAAATACTTCTATTACCCCTTCGGGATCTCTCCATTTGTCGAAACTTGATATCTGTGTTATGACCGGTTTATCCCTAGGTACGTCAAATTTTTTGAGATACTTTAAGACATCTTTTTCGGAGAGTTCCTTATTTTTTGGCGAAAGCGGATCGATCCCTGGTTGCATAATTCTCTGTTCTACAGGAAGATCCTCTTTTTTGTATCTATCGCAGGAAAAAATCACTGCGTCATATCTGAGTATAAAGTTTTTGAGAAATTCAAAAAGGTTCCTATTAGGATTTGATATATCTAGGTGGCATCGCCATATCCATGGCTGCCTTTTCTTGTAGAATTTTATCAGTGGTAAGGGATGTGTCTCGTGTATAATTACGCAGTCATGATCTATGTGTGTATACACAGAGAAATCCTCATTGGCTTGCACGTACAAATTTCTCTTAATTTCGGTGAAGTGGATATTTTCCCCTTGAAGCGCGTCCCGGAATTTTCTTACTATGGTGAAAAAATCCGGGGTACCATGAAGTATCCTCCAGCCGGCATCGAGCCCCACATCATTCATTAGTGGTATAAGAGATTTTAACACCTCAGGAACACCACCGCCCTGAAAGGTAGAATTAATAAACACGATATGCCTTCCATAAAGCTTACTCGCCAATCTGTGAATTGTAGATAAAACACCTTCTCCCACGATATCTCTATAATTCTCTAAATAAAACATAATATCATACCACTATCTCTGATTTACAAAATCTTGCTCCTAAACAGCTTATAATTAAACTCTGACTCTCAATTTTTCCTCCTCAACATAGTAGTACATAGCGCCCTGAATATCATTTTTCTTCCTTTAGTTCCCCTTCTCTCGATTTCCGATGATAAAAATATAAATAATTAATCGAGTGGGGGTCAGATCTTATGATACCACTTGGGAAGAAGATTGTATAAATGTTACTGAAAAACAATAAAAGAAGAAAAATAGGAAATTTAGTTAGAAACTTAAATACGTCATTTTAACAATTATCATAGTTACTATGTAAATGGTCTATTTTTGAAATGTTGTTTCTTTAATAAATTTTCAGGCCCATAGGTTTTTATATCGGTGCGGCGAAAGGCATTTCTCTTCTCAGATTAGCCATGATGATAGAATTTTCAACTCTTCTAACAATGCCTTCGTCAACCCCTAACATTTCTACAATTTCGCTTCTTTTCATTCCTTTCTCTAAGAGGTAGAGTATGGGGTCCAACACTTCGTATTTCATACCCGTTAAGATCTCATCTGTAACAATCGATCCCAAGAGCAGGTCGGGGCTGGAAGGCTTGGTCACTATATTTTTTGGAAGTTCTAAGTATTTGGCTAGCTGTCTAATTTGAGTTTTGTAAAGGTTTCTGAGTGGTGCGATTTCGCAGGCTCCGTCTCCATGTTCATCATATGTGCTGGTGAGATATTCCGATTTACATAATGTTCCCGTGACTAAGAGTTTTTTAAGACAGCCGTAATAGTAGAGCATAACACTTCTCAGTCTTACCTTGGGAAGAATAAAGCAGTAAGCTCGTGTACCCGTCTTGAATGTAATTATTGGCAAATCGCTAGGTTGGGCTTCGAATGTGGAAACTTTTACGGCGTCTTTTAATTTTTCCATTAATAACTTCTTATTTTTAATTATACTATCTGGAAGCATTTCGTATATTCCGATTTTTCTCAATATTGGGGTTAGATCCAAAATTTCATAATTTATTTTCAGTTTTTTAGCCAAGTTTTCCGCATCTTTAACAAATTGTTTCTCGCTGTCCCTTTCCGGCATCAAAAGACCAAACACTCTATCAGGACCAAGAGCTCTGACGCTTAATGCGGTTGTAACACTGGAGTCTAAGCCTCCGCTCATACCTACAATAACTCCTTCCTTTCCGAAAATTTGAACGCTACTTCTTATGAAATCCTCAATTTTTTTAGAAACCGCTTCGTAATCCAATTCTAGTATTTCTAAAACAGAGCTTTTCGTATTACACCCTCCTTCTGACAATTTCATCCGAAGAACTAAAGAATATCATACATACTTGTACTTTTTTGGTGATAACTTTATGAATTCAATTTCTGAAAAAATGCAGAATTACCATTAAACGCTTATAGTAATAGTAATTATAGTAATATTAGTAATGGTAATTCTTCTAATAAAGTGTAATACTATCTGAGTATTATTTCACTATTACTATTAGTTAATGCTCAAGAAATGCCTACTCTATGGGTGTAAAACTAGCTTGTACATTTCCTTTTGAAATGTTCAAGCCTGAAATATACATTTTTGTCTTGGGAATTTTTCCGTATAGCAGAAGGTTTCCGCCGATATTTTCTAGTTTGAAGTATGTTGTTATAAGATTGGTGGGCAGTTTTAGGGAGTCGTGTTCAAATTTAAGAATTATAAGTATACCATTTAGTTGCCTCATTTTATCCATCCATGTTTGAATTATTTTTGTGAGTTTCTCTTGTCCATAAATGTATTCCATTGTATCGCTTGCCATTATGACAAATAGGGTGCCCGCTTTTGTTTCGTCTAGAACTTTAATTGCCAGTTGCATAAAATCATTAATGTCTTCAAGGTAGTCTTCTCCTTTCAAATAGAAGACGCCATATGTTTCAATTTTTTTCATAATACTATTTTTCGAAGATAAAATTACGTGAAAATACTTATTCATAGATTTGCGAATATTCTCATCCAAAGAAGACAGAAATGCATCGCCCAAAGAAGTCTGAGGGCGGTCTCTAAAAACATCAGTGGAGAAAATACCCTTTGAGGGGAGGCTAAAAACAGGAAACTTTTGAATGACGAAGTTCAGAAATATGGGACTCAAGATATAAGCGTGATACATTCCCACAATGTCCCCTATATCAAATATATTAAAGGTTCCCCTTTCATAACCTCCGCCCAATATTTTGTCTAGTTCTGGGATTAAGGTAGAAATTTTTAATCTGCTCTCCTCTTCAACCTTTGTGAATTCCTTTTTTACAAAGTTTACTTGAAAACCTGTTTCAAAACACCTAAATCTACCGTCTTTAAGAGTGAACAAATATTCTGGATTTTCTATTTTAGTTCTTCGAACCTTTTCGATGATTAATTTTCTTAAAAGTCGTCCGTTAACTATCTCTCTTTCCAACCTTACAACTCCATCAACCAAATGGTCCAGCTTACTTTCTCCGACTATTTCGCTTATAAAAATCACATTTGCATTTACTCTTTCCGTCATATCTAATACGTCTCGCTCCATGTTTAAATCTTCCAATGGAATTCTAAAATTTGATTTCAAAGAATCAATACTGTCCACAATAACGATGGCATGCTCTTCTTTAAATTCCAAAACTCTGGAATACAAGTCTCTTAAGAAACTTGGTCTATCTACATACTCAAATAATGTTTCTTCTCTGGTTTGATATGTTAAACTTTTGTTAGCATCCAAAATGTTTTTTTGCTGAATGCAGGTCTCGGACCATGGAAACTGTTGATAAAACTTATTAGGAGACACACGTGTAGACAGATATACGGCAGAGCTATTCAACATTCTAATGATTTCAAGAGCCATAGTGGTTTTACCTGTACCCGCATTGCCCTTAATATGAAGAGAAAAAGTAGGAGATTCCAATGCATCCACAATTTCTTTTGGAACATTAGATGTTAAAAGCATAAACTTTGCCCCCATTAGATTCTTACCAACACATATGTTAAATAAATCCATTTTAAATTAACCTATTGTTGAATTACTTTTTTGTGGAATAATCAATAGGATTTGTAGAAACCGCAAAAAAATTGTTGGGTTTCTATGATATCTTTAATTAATATTATTAATATAAGGTTTATATTTTTATCTATTTTGATTCATTATATCAAAGATTATTAC
>NZ_JBRAKS010000322.1:0-4320 GCF_052745115.1 Candidatus Jordarchaeum sp. | reverse complement strand
TCCACGATATATAAAACCACCCCCTCCCTTGCCTTAACTTAATGCCATTGCCCTTGATGAAGGGGATAGTGTGGATCTTGGTGGAATAGAGCTTGAGGTGATAAATGTTCCGGGCCATACTCCGGGCCACATAGCTCTATATAACAGATTGAATCGAAACATATTCGCTGGGGATTGTATCGGGTACAAGGTTGATAAAACCACTTTTTTGGCTCCCATTATTCCCCCATGGTTTAACCGGGAACAATTTTACAAAACTCTGGATAAATTAAAGAAGGTGAACTTTGATACCATATGCTTGGGTCACTACGGTTGCTGGGATGAAGCCGATGCGAAGAGGATACTAGTCGAGGCAAAGGAGGTCTTTGAAAAAATATGGGGCTTCTTCGAGCAGAATAGAGACAAGCTGGATGACATCGATTATCTGAGAAAATCAATAACTCAAAAATATTTACCCAATTCCAAGGTTGTGGAAAGAGTGGGTGAAGCCTTTCCCATTTTGCTCGCATCTCATATGAGAGATGGCTTCAAATACGCTAATAGGCTAGTTTAATTCGATAAAATGATGTAATTTCTATTAATAATTTTTATTTAAGCTATTTTTTTCTGTCTTAATGTTTATATACCAGATATTATAAAATATTAGGTTAAATATTTATAAAATTAGTTAAAAAAGAGGGTTTTAAATAATGGCTAGAAAAATTGTTTTCACTCGGGATGCTACTGGTCTCATTCGAGAGGTTTCAATTAAGGATGCTTTTATGATTGTTTTCTCCCTAGTCATAGGTGGTGGAATACTGTTTCTTTCAGTACAAGCTTTGCAGCCAGGCTATTTTCCAGGGGCAAACTTGTCTGTGTCTTATCTTCTTGGACTGGTTTTTGTACTTCCTCTTTACATGGTTTACGCAATATTTTCTAGGGCTATGCCTCGTAGTGGTGGTGACTACATTTTTGTCAGCCGGGTTCTTGGTCCTGGTTGGGGTTTTGTTGCTTCTTGGGGTGTTTGGATTAGCACGCTACTTACCATGGGTATACTAGCCTTCCAATCAGTATCTTTTCTAAGTTATTTCGTTATGCTATACGGTTTATATTCCTGGAACCTCAATTTCGTAGGATGGGCGATTTGGTTAACTGATCCTATATGGGGAATTATTTTGGGCGTGGTTCTGGTGCTAGTACTTGGAGGAATTCTTATGGCGAGTGTGAGAACCTCCCTGTGGCTTATACGTATCTTGTTTTTAATTCCCATATTTGGTGCTTTAGCAACAGTTTGGATACTCTTCACCCGCTCGCCTATGGACATGCTTTTCGCTTGGAACACTATTTTCGGCTGGGGCACTACCACAACGAACATTTTTGGGGCCTTCGGTGACCTGTTCAGGGTTGCGTTCATGGTTCCTGTTCAATACTGGTATCTACTTACTTATGCGAACTCCCTAAGCGGTAGCACGAGTGCAACTTTAGCAGCTGTGATTGTAGCTATGTTTGCTCTTGGCGGTGGTTACAGTCTGAGCATCATTGGTGGAGAAGTTAGGGACACCCGGAGAACATTCTACATAGCAATGGTGGGAAGCATTATACTCATCGCTCTCTTATACGTCGGATTGCTCTATCCCCTACAATCCAATTGGGGAGCTTTTATTCAAATGTACGCTTATCTCACCTATACTAAGGATCCCTTATTCGGTATGCTATGGTGGTCGCTGCCCCAGTTTGGCGGTGGATTATCTTGGCTTAGCGGTTGGGGTAGCATGTTATCTAAGGACACATTGCAGTATTGGGTAATGTATGGGGGTTGGTTTTACGCTGGAAAACTTCCTACACCGTTTCCGGCCAGCATTCCCCTGTTTGCTGCTCCCCTTGCTGGTTTGAACTGGTTAGGCTTGTTCATAGTTTTTGCAGGATTACTGTGGCTGATTAATGCCATTATTCCCATGTTGTTCACCACTTCCAGATATGTTTTCGCTTGGAGTTTCGATAGAGTGGTACCGACAAAACTAAGCGTTCTGAATGAGAGAACTACCACACCGATATATGCCATAGGTCTATCCATGCTGGTTGCCATTATTGGAATATTTTTATGCTCTGTTAGCACCATTCAAGCAGCAATCAACGCGGTTTTTCTAGGAATTGCATCGATAATCTTAACCGTTATTGCAGGAATCCTTTTCAATAGACGGAGAAAAGATATTGCAGAACGCACATATAATCCAAAAATTGGAAAAGTTCCACTATTACTTATATGCGGTCTTATCTCAGCCATATTTGCAGTACCCCTAATACTGGGTGCACTAGTAACCTTCACGATGGAATCATTTGTTGTTATCATACTTGTCTACCTGATAGGAGCGGCAATCTATTTCTATATGCGGAGACGAAACAGAAAAGCAGGAATAGACTTGGCCGAAATCTTCAGAAGCATACCTCCCGACTAAAAAAGATAAATAATAGCGAAGCTTTTTTACTTAGCACCTTTTTTATTTTCAGCTTAAAGAGCATTTTCCCAATAGAAAATTATCCCAATAATGAGCTTCTTTTTGAAGAAATATTCCTATGTTCAATCCTATTTTTTTAAAAAATGCAAGAAGTCAATAAGTAATTTTATATAACGGAATTATTTAAAAAGTACAAAGCGTATTGATTAAAACGAGTTTCAATTTCCAAGAGATTACATTGTTTAACTCCAAAAATAATCTTTAAAGTTTGTCCTCAAATATAAACAAATTTATTACAGATGTCTAGAGGCTACAAACTTGAGCGTTAATCATCAAATAGTTTATGATTTACTGGAAGAAACTGTGGGTTCAGATTATGTTTCTGATGATCCTGCTGTGCTAGAGGCATACTCCCGGACAGGTTGGATTCTGGGGAGAAAATTAAAAAAAAGGCCGGGCTTTGTGGTTTTACCCTGCTCCGTAGAAGAGGTTCAGGCTATAGTTAGAATGGCGAATAAGTACGATGTTCCATTTATCCCCGTAGGTAGTTTCCTGCACTGGAGCTGCCAGCCCTCCTATCCGGAAACCATAATTCTGGATTTTAAGAGAATGGATAAAATATTGAAAATAGATGAGAAAGACAAATATGCGCTAATAGAACCTTTTGTCACCTATTCTCAGCTTCAAGCCGAGGCGATGAAAAAGGGACTCTGGCTCCCAGTTCCTTCTAGTGGCGGAAACACCTCAGTGCTGGCCAATCATCTTTTCTGCGGTTCACATTTTGCGATGCATAGAATCCCTTTTTATGCTCGGGCGGTTCTTGGTGTGGAGTGGATTTTACCGTCTGGAGAAATCTTAAAACTAGGTTCAGCGGGTTATGGTGACGATTATTTCTGGGGTGAGGGTCCGGGTCCTGATTTGAGGGGGTTAATGAGGGGCTACGTAGGAGCACTGGGGGGTCTCGGAGTAGTAACCAAGATGGCTGTTAGACTCTACCCGTGGACAGGTCCCGATAAGTTCCATTCTAGGGGGGTGTTTCCGGAGAAGGTAGTTGAATTCCCAAAAGATCTGGCGAAGCTTTACTTGGCTATTTTCCCCACCACGGAGGACGCTGTTAACGCGTTATACGAGATTTGTAGAGCTGAGATCGGTATGTCACTCCATCTCTTAAGTACTACGATGGCGATGGCTCCCATGGCTAAAAGCAGGGAGGAATTCTATAATCTTTTACAGGCCTTTAAGGATATATCGGAGTTTATTCTGTTTATGAGTTTTAAAACTTCCCCTAGAGTAATGGAATATGACAGAAAGGTCTTACAGAAAATTGTTGAGGAGAACAAAGGATATCTGATTCCGGATGAAATGGTGGAATCGCTTCAGGAGGGAATTCCAGAAACCATTAGAAGCGCTGTTTCGATGCGTATACTTAACCCTATGGGAGGATACGATGTTTTTAGGTCTTGGGCTGAATCTCTGGATAAGCTCTTGGATCAACTCAAGCAGGCAAAAAAATTTCTTGATGATAAGTATAGTGATTTTATTCATTTCTACTATATGATTCCTCTGGAGCTTGGACACTATGGTCACATTGAACTGAGCATACTCTATGATCCCATGACTCAGCTTGATGAGGCTCTGGAATGTCAAAATATGGGCATTAGACAAGATGCTGAGCAAAAAATGTATGTTACCGGATCTGCGGGCCCCGCTCACGATATACTTGGACCTTCTTACGGTAACTATCAATTATTATTAAAGAAAATTAAGAAGAAACTCGATCCAAATAATGTCTCTAATCCCCCATACCCTATAGATGTTGGTAAAAATGAGGGTTAAACAAATGTCCAAGGAATTAGAAAAACTGGAAAAAATTCTAGGCAAAAAT
>NZ_JBRAKS010000321.1:0-4332 GCF_052745115.1 Candidatus Jordarchaeum sp. | reverse complement strand
TGGGGATAATATCCCCATATCAATTGATTGTTCTAAATTCATCATAAGTTTGTTGTGAGTTTAATTTTTATGTATTCTTCTGGGTGTTTAATTTTTACAATCTTTTCAATAAACTCAATAAGGGAAACTATTTTAAGTTTTTTATTGTCAATATCTTTTCTGAGGCGGTCTGAATAAAAAGAGTATACTCCTTTGTATTTTTTCTTTTCTGGGTTGGTATAGAATTCTAACTTATCATTGTGTCCAGTTTCTACTACTTTATCCTTTGAATAGGTTATTCTGACAAATGGTTCTGTTACTGTGAATTCTTCTTTAAGTTCATTATCTTGTATTTTGTCATAATAAATTAAGTTTAAAACATTCCTTATAATTTCTTTCTCTTCTTTGGTTTTTACTTTTATTATATAAGTCATAGTTTTTTAATTGTTTAATTATTATTCCCGCCGACTACTCGGGAATTTATTTTATCAATTCTCTTAATAAATTTCTCCCAGCATTAAATTCTTTTACTTTCTCATATAACTCTCTAATTTCTTTTTGTCTATTAAGCACTTTCTCAATTTTCTCATTTATTTCTGTTATAGCATTTTCAATAGATACGGAAGTTGCTATTCTCCATTCAATATGTGTTTTGAATTTTATAAGATATCTCTTTGTGTCCCAATCCCAATAGTTGGTGATATATATGTGAATTCCATTCTTATCATATACATCTATATCCTCGCCGTTCTTTTCCAAATCATATTTTGATTTCAGGCGTGTATATTCTACCAAAAACTCGCAGAATTTATCTACATATTCTTTATCAATTATTTTCAAATCAGTCAAAGCCGATTTCGGAAAATAACTTACTACTTTTCCCCGATAGCCTCTTTCTTCTCTAATCTCAAATAATTCTTTTTCTGGCATATAATACAAATCATCTATATTGCCGTCATCTTTAATCTGTTGTTGATACTCATAAAGGAATGAAAAGTATTTCTGTGTCAATCCTATTTTGCTAACTCCCCAGTCTTCTTCGTTTCGTTTATTTATCTTCAAAAGTATTCTTCCTGTTTTAGTTTTCACGGAATTTTTTATGGTGTCTAAAATGCTTCCTTTTAATTCGTCTATTGAAAACAATGGTATTTCTTTAAATTGATTTAATAAATTTTCTAGTGCTTCTTCTCTTTCTTTATCTACTTCTTTTTGAATTGACGCTATTTTATCTTCCAATTTTTGTATCTTTTTTATTTTTGGGTTTGTATTTTTTGCTGTTTCTTTTACGCTTGTTATTGCTTTTTCTAAATTTTCTCTATTCATAGTTTTTTAAATGGTTAATTATTATTTTGGGAGTATTTTTACTCCCATACTCTTGACAAATTTTAGAGTTTATGTTATAAACTTATCAGCCTTCCATACGGAACATCTACTTGGTTTCTGCTTACCCAGTAAATCTGGTATGGCGGCTTCTCTTTCGGGAATTCACATTCCAAATCAGTAAAATATACCAGAAAATCTATATCATTATTGAATACTTTCTTAATCTGGTTGAATACTGGCTTAAAACTTGTCCCTCCTCTGCCTTTTAATTCTATTCCTTTCCTTAATTTATCTTTATCAGTCCCTCTTACTTTAATCGGTGGATATTCTTCACAATCACACGGTATAATATAAAACTCGTGGGTCTTAAATGTATTAGCATATCCTATTATTTCGGACAATGCTTCGTTTATTTCATCATCGCTCATACTTCCAGAAGTGTCAATAGCAAATACTATTTTTGCTGTTTTATGCTTCCTCTTACCAGGAAAATAATACGGAAGATATTTTTTATTAGGAATTTTCCAAGTCTTTTCTTTTAGCATAGTGTTTAATCTATGCTTTATTATAAAATCCCATTTAATTTTTGGTGCCATCATTGCTTTGAATTCCTCTTCCAGTCCTGCTGGTATATCGCCTCTGCCTTTATTATTACACATTGCTTCAAATACTTTGGCTCTTATTTCATTTTCTTTGGCGTTGGTCTCAAATCCTTTGGCGTCATTGGCGGCGAATAAATCGGGCATAATTTTCAGTTTTAGTTTAGAAGCATTGCCCTTGCATATTGTCATTATCTCATCATAAATCTGCTCGGTGGTTTTCTTTTCAATGCTATCAATTGTTTTGCCAAGTATTTCAAAACTGGATGAACCATAACTTATACTCGGAATAATCCCTTCTTTTATCGGAGTGCCTATCGGTTTTGCTCTAACAAGCAAATCGGTATTTACTTTCAAATCTGCTGCTACATTCCAGATATACGGGTCTCTGTTTCCGCATCGGAAAGGATGAAGATAAGCCAGATGAAGAATTTCGTGGGCGAATGCGAATAGTTTCTCTTTGTCTGTTAGTGTTTCAATAAATTCTTCATTATAAATCAATTCTCCTCTGTTATTTACTCCGAGAGTTGGACAATTGTCATTGTCTTTTCTTACGGATATAACCAGCAATTGTCCGTAAAATGGCTCATATACGGTAAACCACATTTTTATCCTTGTTATTTTTTCTTCGGTGGTCATATTGTTTTTGCTTAATTATTATTTATTTTATTGAATTCATTTAAGATAAGTCCGAGTTTCTTTATAACTGCCTCAAATTTTGGCACGCTGTATATCTGTTTTGATTTATGCTTTATTGTCATCATCAGCAATGAAGTTGCCATTTCTGGGCTTAAATTGTCTATTATTTCTACCAATACCGCTCCTTTTATCTTATCGGTTTTCTTCCACGCTTCCGCTACCTCATATATTATGGCATAAGTCAATGACGCTGCATCCTCGGATTTACTCAATTCTTTCAAATACTTTGCTGGATTAGCCAATAATTCTTTCATTGATATTTTCCCTATCTTTTCAATAAATCCCTTGAATTTACTGGCTACCATTGTCCCAACACAAGCCGCTGCATAGGAATATACTTCGTTTGCATCTTTCACATCTTTAATCAATCTTGAAGTTATTTCCCACGAATACGGGAATGGGTTGGCTTTCTCTTCCAATAGTTTCTCATCATACTTGGCTGGGAACATATCGGAAGGAAAAGAAGCCAAATAACTCAATACTCTATTGTCAATTCCTTTCTCTTGAAAATAATCCAGTATCTCTTGGCTGTTAGGAATAACTTGAATGTGGGAAAACCTTCTCAATAAAGCCAGTGAAGTATTATTTACTCCGCAGTGGTCTTGCTCTTGATTGCTTGCTGCTACCCTCCAAAACTTGTCTACTCCGTTGCTGTCTTTTACTGGTGGCAAGTTAGAATATCTACCTTCCAGTATATAGGAATAACAAGCAGCACGAATATCATCAGAAGCCAGATTTAATTCATCAAAGAATATAATTCCCTGTCCGTTTCTCGGTAATTCTTTAGTTGGCAGGAATTCGGTCATACCATTGTTTGCTATCGGAAGCCCTCGCAAATCTGGTGCATCATATTGAGACAATGGAATAACTTTCATTGTGAATATATCATCGCCATATTCATCCTCGGAATACTTTAATTTTAATTCTTCCGCCATCTGTTTGGCAAATTCACGAATGATAGTGGTTTTGCCAGTTGACGGTCTCCCCCAGAGATATAAAGGAATTCTTTCATCATAAAACTTTTTTACCATTTTTCTGGTTTCTGTTATTGAACATTCTAACATAGTTTTTTTAAGTTGCTTAATTTTTATTTTTTAGCAATCCCGACGAAGATTGCTATTGTTAATTTTATGCGATTTTTTATCCTTGTCAAGTGGAGTTATCCACAAGCATCTATTTTTCAGTTTCGGATACAATGGACGCCAGTTTCCAGCCTTCTAAAACATTCAGATAATTTTTATACAATAATTTCCCAAAATTCGTTAGGACAATCAGGAAGTCCCCGTTAATATCCGCCTTTATTATTTTCTCGTTGATTTCCAGCCATACCTCTTTATTAAGTTGTTTGCTATTTTTATCCATAAAATTGTTTATTGTTAATTATAATTTTTGAGAGAGAATTTCCCCCCTTTTTTGGGAGTTTCCCCCTACTTTTTGAAAACTACTCCCCATTTTTTTGGTTTTCTTGGGAGTTTCTCTTTTTTGAGAGTTTTGCTCCCCTTTTAATTTTTGGGAGAGTTTTCCCAGTTTGGGAGAATTTTCCCATTTTGGGAGGGTTTCCTCCCTTTTTTAATTTTTGACATAATCTTCCCATTTTGAAAATTTCTCGCCCATTTTTTAGGCGGCAGAATTGCTTCTACCGCCTTAATTTTTGGCTAAAAATGTTTTGTTCACATAGTTTTTTGGCTAATTATTATCTGCCATTTTTTGGCTTAATTGTTCGCTGCCTGTT
>NZ_JBRAKS010000320.1:0-4338 GCF_052745115.1 Candidatus Jordarchaeum sp. | reverse complement strand
ACATCCTACCAATTAACAGCAAGGGGTGACAAATGTCCCTAACTTCTACAGATTTTTGCTATTAACCATAACTATTTATAAGAGTCGATATGAATATTGAGCAATAATTTCAGCTTAACATTTTGGGATGTGTTTTAGGATGCATATCAGAAATTACAGCTTAATACTTGCAGTGTCTGGAATAATGGTGGCAGTTGCTATTTTCTGGGGTTGGCCTTTTGAAGTTGCTGAAATAGGTGGGGGGCCGTCTATCCTCATTTATCTCATATTAATCATTGGAGTTGGTATTCCTGTAATTCTGGTTGAATTAGGTCTTGGTTCTTGGTCGAAATCGATTTTTCCAAAATCATTGAAGATGATAAATTCTAAGCTCGAATTTTTCGGCTGGTTCGCGGTAATAAACACCTTCTGGTTACTTATTGGGTTAAGCGCTATCCTCAGCTGGTCTGCAGGCTTTGCCTATTACTCATTGACCAGATTTTATCCCCTTACAAATTGGCTTAATCCTTTAGAGGGCAGTTTTGATTTTGTAAACTTTTTCTTTAATTTCGGTTCCTCTCTTTTACCAATGGTGGGTTTAGCGATAATATGGGTTTCAATTCTTCTTCTGTTGAAAACCTCCTGGGCTTCAAGAGTGAGGAGAATAGCTGTTAGAATAGTGTTACCTGCACTAGCCATTGTTTTGTTTATTATTTTTGCGTTAACTGTATTTCTTTCTGGTGGAGTAAATCCGGGTTTAAATTTTTATCTGGGTTTTGATCCCACAGTTTTTCTGAGTGGCTCGTCTTGGCGTACCCTGATTACGATTATGTTCTTTAATCAAGGAGCTGGACTGGGTGTCCTCAGCTTCTATTCTAGTAAAATTCCTAAAAGTGGTAATAACCTAACTTCCTCTTCGATCATTATTCCACTGTTAGGAACCGGATTAATTTTTCTCGGAGGTATGGTATTCTTTACTATGAACGGTGGAAGCGGATTGGTTGATCTATTCGGTTCTACAAGTTCCTTTCCAATGCGAATTCTCGGCTTCCCCGCTGCTCCCTTCTTAGGATGGTCGACTGGTTTCGCTATCATAGAGCGTGTGATGGGTCCCATAATTAGCAAAGGTTTGGCTTTCCTCTTCTACACCCTCATTTTTATTATTGGTGTAATAGGACTATCACTTATTATAGAACCTGTAAAGGAAACCTTGGAAACCAAGTTTAATTTTGGTAAAAGAAAATTTTTAGCAGCTTTTGTGGCCGTTGGATTCCTGGCCAGTATACCTTTCAGTTTGACCTCCATGTCACCGTGGGGTTTTTATCTAACATCGCTTTCCAACTGGTGGGTGGTGGGTTTTGGCCTGACCTCCGTGATTCTTGTAGAGTTGATCGCTGTAGGATGGATCTGGGGTGCAGATAACGCAATAGGCTACATTAACAATAACTCCCTGCTAAAAATTCCTAAATGGTTTAAATGGATTATTAAACTGGTGGCACCCGGTGTATGTATAATTGCTTTAATCATTGGAATTCTTGACACTTTATATGGCTACGTCTTTTACTCTTGGGGCTTTTTCTATCCCCTGATCTCATTTTGGCAAATGCTTTCACCTTGGTATGTGAATCTCAACTTCGTGTTTCTATTTTTAATTCCAGTCTGGCTGGCAAGCAACCTGGTCATAGCTTTCATTTTAACTAAAATAAGAGTTGAGAAGGAAGGGAGTAGAGAGAATGTTTGAGAGCATATTTTGGAAATTGGAAAAATACGGATCTCTAGGGGCCTGGATATTGATCTGCTCTTTTGCCGTGATAGGTTCCCTGTTAGCAGCTATATTAAAAATGTTTGGTTATCTTCATCCCTTCACTATAATATCTATAGTAGTTATCATAACAGTGATTCCTGGCGTTATCTTAGCTGTGTTATATTTAGATTATCTCAAAGAAATCAGTAACGCGTATGAGATAAGATAAAATAGGCTTCTTACCTTTCATTATTTCAAAAAGTTCTTATGATTAAATTATAATGAGTGTAGGAACTCTTCTAATTTTTTTATTCCTTCTCTTATGTCTTCCAGCGAAGCCGCGTAGCTTATTCTGAGATGTCCTTCCCCATTGCTTCCAAAAACCTTGCCGGGAGTAAGGCACACGCCCTTACTTTCCAATAATTTTTCTGCTACTTGAAAACTATCGTTAGAGTACTCTGAAATATTTGGAAAAACGTAGAACGCTCCTCTGGGCATAGGGCATGAGACTCCATCAATTTGGTTTAGAGCATTAACAATAACTTTCCTTCTCTTATCATATTCTTTCCTCATTTCTTCGACGCACTCTTGAGGTCCCCTAAGAGCCTCCACAGCGGCTTTCTGCACAAAGCTTGTGGCGCAAGTGGTTGAATTCTGTTGTATCCTGGACATTGCATCAACTATTTTCGGCGGTGCTACAGCATATCCTAGTCTCCAACCAGTCATGGAGTAGGTTTTGGAGAAGCCGTGAAAATACACCGTTTGTTCTCGCAGCTCTGGAAAGCTTAGAATACTGGTATTTTTGTAGGCATCATAGGTTAGAGAGTCGTAAATCTCATCCGAAAAAATGTAGAGTCCTTTTTCTGCCACTATATCCACAATCGTCTTCATTTCTTCCTTCCTTAGTGCACCGCCAGTGGGATTATTGGGAGAATTTATGATAATCACTTTAGTCTTCGGTGTTATGGCTTCTTTGATTTCCTCTTCATTAATGGAGTAGTCCTCCTCAAAAATCACTTCTTTAGGAATGCCTTCTGCCATATTTACGATGTCTTTGTAGCTGGGCCAAACCGGAACTGGTATCAAAACCTCATCGCCAGGATTTATTAAAGTTAAAGCAGCACAGAGAATGGAGTGTTTTCCACCTGGGGTCACCAAAACTTGATTGGGTTTGATCTCCGCTCCGGTTCTTCTTTCAATATCCCACGCTATTGCCTCGCGCAGTTCCGGTATTCCCTTGCTGCTCGTGTATTTTACAAATCCTTCATTCATCGCTTTTATGGCAGCGTCCTTAATATGCTGAGGGGTGTCGAAATCCGGTTCTCCAACCTCTAGGTGGATTACTTTTTGTCCTTTTTGTTCCCGCTCCTTGGCAATTTCCAGCATTCGGATTGTTCCAGAGCCAGAAATCTTTTTCATACGCTTAGATAGCTCCACGGCTTTTTCTCTCCTTCAGATAAGGAATTAGGGCTATATTTTAAACATTTTGTACAAAAATCAGTCTTAAACTTGTTTTTAAGCGAGTACTAAATTTTTAAAAAAGGGCTTGCAATAAAAAAGGAAAGTGAGTGAGAGCATTCCCTAAAATTAATCGGTTGATACCAGAATGTCCTTACCTTCAACTTTGACCTTGTAAGATGGTTCATCCTTGATCTTCGGACCGAGAGGTACTTTAGGGCCTGAAACAACTTTTCCACTGGTTACATCGAATGTAGCCTTGTGTCTAGGACAGGTAACTATATTACCAGATAAGGAGCCCTTAGAAAGATCTCCACCCCTATGTGTGCACTTGTTTACAATAGCGTAGTATTTGCCGTTTACATTGGTAATCAAAATTTCTTTTCCCTCAACCTTTACCATCTTCATTTTTCCAGTGGGAACTTCCGAGGTTTCAGCAACTTTTACAAATCCCAAATATTGTTCCTCCCAAAAATTCTTTTTAGATAATAATTAACACTAAAAAGCCCGAATATAAATAGATTATTATAGTAAAATTTTATCTAAGCATTAAGTAAAAATTTTTCACCAAAAAATTAAAAAAATTTAAACTTGAGCTGTTTTTACTAAACTCAAAACCCTGTGTGATTCTATGATTAAATTGGTAATCTTTGATGCTGATGAGACCCTATGGACGATTGATCGAGGATTTGCGAGTCTCTTGACTCCTCCTCTGAAAAGAACGGGATTAGATACACTTGTGGATGCTGAGGGTAAGAAATTACGGCTTTTTGGTGGAGTAAGAAATCTACTTAATAAACTAAGGGAGAAAGGAATACTGCTCTCTATTGCAAGCTCGAATCAGTATGACCCTAACATGGTTGAAGAATGTTTAAAGATTTTAGAAATTGACTTTTTCACCTACCCCCAAATAAACTATCGGGATAAAGGGCAGAATGTTAAAAATCTATTAAATTTAATCAACGAAAATCTAGGAGAAAACATCAATTTTGAGAATGTTATTTTTGTCGACGATAGTAGAGCACATATCTTTAATGTGAAAACTCTATGCCCTGGTATCACAGTTTTACACATTGGTTCAGATATCTCAGAGGTGACTGAAATTTTAAAATACATCTGATAAACTTTTTTATAAATAAAAAATTATTCAATATTAC
>NZ_JBRAKS010000319.1:0-4345 GCF_052745115.1 Candidatus Jordarchaeum sp. | reverse complement strand
AGGAACCGAACACCATCTGGAAGTGTCCTAGATGGGTAAGTTTCGGACAACGGAATCCCGTGAAAGGAACCGCTAAGCAGAACAGAATACTGCAAAAGTTGGGAATAGAACCCACTATTCTGGAGAATTTTAAAATCTTTTTATCTAGTTTAAACACTATCCTACAGTATAATCGAGATTTAGACTTGCGATCGCTAAAAGACTGGGAAGCCCCTGTATTATCAAACCTAGGAAAATTGAATCAGGAAGAAATTAGTTATATTGAGTCAGAATTATCGAAAGGAAAAATTTCCATAAGTGGGAGCCAAGTTCAGGTCCAAAAGTTGATTCCCCCAGAGGAGAGAAAAAGACTAGCAGCCTACTACACCATAAACCAGGGCATCGATTTCATGGAAAAAATGGTTTTTGAATATCTGAAAATTTGTGGAAAACAAAAAATAGTAATTGCAGACCCGTTTCTTGGCGCGGGCCGCACCCTAACAGCTGCAATCCGTAAAATAGGAACACAAAAATTAGAAAAGGTCTGGGGCATCGAACCTACACCCCTACCCGCACTTGTCGCATACGCATCAATACTACAGGCAGTAAGAGGAAAGAAAGAAATCATAAAGGTCGTAACCGGAGACACTTTCAAAGAAGTCCCCCAAATCATAAACACAGATAACGGTTCTAAAACGCCTAGAGCAGATATCATTTTAACCAATCCCCCATTCACCAGATGGAAATACTTAGAGAAAAGTCACCGAGAATATTTACTGAAAGTCATAAGCGAATTAGGCTACGGAAACTACATAACCCGAAGGGAGGAAAGCCTTCAAGCTCTATCCATGTTCCTAGCAGACTATGTACTAAACAACGACGGACTGCTGGTCTCTGTACTCCCAGCATCCACTTTTTACACCATATATGGAAGAGGTTACAAATCACTGCTCAAGGAAAATTATGATGTTCTCGGAGTTTTGGAACTCGCAAACAGGCCATCATTTTCCGAGGATAGCGGATTCAAAGAGATCATCATAGTAGCAGTCAAGGGAGCAAACAAGAGGGGATTAACACTATTTACCGAATTAAACAACGATGTAGAAAAAACAGCTAAGCAAATCCTGAAACAGCGAGAATTAATCACAACAAATTCATTCAATATCCACGATTTGCCTCAATTCCTAGATATTAACTGGCTATCCTTATTCGGCGAGAGTAAGCTTAGAGACATCATTGTCATTGTGTTTAAGCAGGGATTAAAACAGGGCACCCTAGGATACTGGAATCAGATACAAGGTAGACAGAGTATCATCAGAGGAGTTGAAATGTATGGACCGGAATTCTTCTTCATCCCGAATAAGCACTGGAACATCATTAAAGAGAATGAAAAATATGCGGAAATAGAAAATGTTGAGAACAAAAACAGACTGTCACTGAGTAAAAAATTTCTGGTAAGAACTCTACGCAAACCAGGCCTCTACAGATTTACCATCGAGGCAAGCGTAGACAGCTACATGCTTTCAATCCCACCCACGGAAATAAACAATTTATCCCAAGACCTGCAATTTTACATAAAATGGGGAATAGAGTCTAGAACAGCCAAGCCCGCCCTAAATGCTTACGGTAAACACTGGTATAGCCATGTACATAAACAAATGGTAACCAAAAAACCGTTCGGGCACGTATTCCTACCAGACAAGGTTGACCCTACATTCAAAAGAAGAGGAGTCTTTGCAAACCATAGCGAAGAAAAAGTAGCAGCATCCAAAAACTTCTATATAACCAGAGAAGAAAACAGAACAATCAGTAAAATTCTCGTGGCTTGGTTTAATTCCACAATTTTCATTTCAACCTTCATGTTATTGGGTAGAAAAATCTCGGAAAGATGGAACAGATTCTTGGAAAACGATTATCTCGAACTACCCATAATCAACACAAAAGTAATTGATATGGAAAGAAGTTCAGAAATTTGTAATAGTATTAAAAATATGATAAAAAAACCGCTTCCCCCAATATGGAATCAACTGAATGAAAAATATAGACAGGAACTAGATTTATCATTACTAAATGCAATAAAAATAGAAAATCCAAAAAAAATGTTAGAAGAAATATATCAGACATTAGGCAATCAGAAGTTCAATACACAACCACACAAAACTTTATCCAAAATACCTATTTCCGGTAATCATTGATAAATAAAAATAGTGATTTTTTGAAACTTTATTATTCCAAACATTTGTCACAGAGGCTGAAAATAAGAAAATTTCCACACGATTTACCCAAAACTGTATATTCAGAGGCAGAAGAAAGATTCATAGACAAAGTTACTGGGCACAGTATTGCAGTTAAGAAGATGAATTATGGGAGCAAAGAAAGGTATATCATAGTTGCTTATGATATTTTCGATGAAGAAATAATAATAGTAACCTGCCACCCTAAAGGTGAAAAACAGATAAGTAATAGAGTAAATTCTGGAAGGACGTTGCTTGAACGAGAAAAAAATTCCCCGCGTACTCTACGATAAAGAAAGCGATATACTCTATGTTGTGGTCGCTGAAGGGGAGGAAGAAGGATTCATAGAACTCACCCCAAATATCAACTTGGAAATAGGTGAAAAAGGCAAAATAATTGGAATAGAAATAATTAACGCAATGAAGTTAATGGAAAAAAGTCACAAAAAATACTACAACGATAAGAATACTGACCAATAGGTCCATTTAAAAAAGTTACCAAATCAAAAAACACTTTAAATGATTCCCGAAAATTTTGTTTTCATTCTCTTACACTTCTCCAACATATTAAATAAAAGCTTGTTTTGAAAAAGAAATGTTTAAATATCTAATTAGGATTATAAAAAATTCATGGGGATGTGTGAGTAGTTCGGCTAGTCCGAAATCTCCCTACTACCCACTCTCAGCCCCTTATTAATATGTGAGCAAGTGAGGCTGGAAATAGTTGCTCCAATCTTAGAGCAAGAATCCAGAGGTTCGAATCCCCCTCATACTCATTCTCCTTCTAGGGATGGGTATGTGACTCAGCCTAGCACAGGAACCTTATCACTATTTTCTACAGCCTCCTTGCTCAACCACTTCTAACCTCCTTCACTACCAATTTCCTCTACCCATAGATGTTTTTGGTTAAAGATTGAAAAGATTTTTGATTTAGAAATCAACTTTATTCTTATTATTAAACTTGAAACGCAGATAAACTAAATGAAAATAGGGGTTGCACTTATGAAGTCTACTATATTGAGAATCATAGCACATGGAGACTGGGACGGAGTGGTAGGAGCTGGACTACTCTCACGTATCCAGGATTTACCTCTAGAATTCCCCCTAGAATTACCGGATTTAATTGTTGAAAATGCAGCCTGCATTGAAATCACACCGGGCCGCGTAAAAAACATGCGAAACTCACTAATAATTGATCATCACGGAACCCAGCCACGAGAAGGGGTGGACGAGCAGGGCAATCAGTGGATTCTAAAACCAGAATACAAAGCAGTCTCCTCACTCATAGCAGACCATTGGAAACTAGACTTCCCAGAAGAGTGGAGAAAAGCCATAGAAGAAGTGGACACCGCAACCCTAAACACCGAGCTGAGCCAAACACTCTGGAAAGCCTACAGAGTAGACGCTAAAAGCTTCCCCCGCCAACAAACAGCAGAAATGGTCAAAAAAGGAGAATGGAAACAGCTCCAAGAATTGGCAGAAAAACAGCAAACAGAATACCAAAAAATAGAGGAAAAAACAGTAGAACTCCTAGGAAAAAGCACAAAACTAACTCCGGAAGCCGTCTACTTCACTTTTCGGTTCAACGACCGCTGGGAGAGAGGAGCCTCAAAAAACGCTATGCTCACATTAGAAGAGAAGATCCCTATAGTGATTGCCATAGGACTAGAGGAAAAAGGAGTAAAAGGCGGAACCGTAGCCACCCGGAAAAACATAGACCTCACAAGAATTTACGACTATTTAAGAAGCCAAGATTACTCCTCCGGAGGACACAAAAACGTGGGAGGATTCCAAGTCCTAAAAAGCAAAACAATAGAACAGACGCTAAAAGATTTGAGAAAAGCATTAAAACATCTTTAAAAACTATCCGAAAAACATGTCCAGTAATGGAAGACTGGATTTTTATCGTCTAATTCCACTTCTCGATGTGTTTATATAGTATTAATGAACCAAAAATGGTGTGGATTAAAAGAGTAAAAGGTGGACAAAAGGGAATGAAACAAGAAGAACAAGTGCAAAAACTGGCAACAAAATGGCCAGTCCCCAATAGGCGTTCCCACTCAGCAGCGGATAGTCCAAAGGGTTCACAACAGTAGAAAGATTTAATGATAAATAATACCATTCTTGGACTT
>NZ_JBRAKS010000318.1:0-4347 GCF_052745115.1 Candidatus Jordarchaeum sp. | reverse complement strand
AGGCTACAAATTCAACATATCAATAGATAAATACTTTGCTGAATGACTACCGCCCATTAGGGTGTCCACTGTTTTGGAACCATTATTCCGTTCGGGTCTAAAAGATTTTTTATTTTTTTCATGAGATTGAGATACTCGGGTTCAGCATACTTCAATACGATTTTCTGAAGTGTAGGAGATGGTTTCCAGAGCACTCCCCCAAGATTAATGCATGCCTCAGAGATTTCCTCTAAGGCTTTTAACAGTTTTTTGACCTGGAGAGAATTTCTTTTATCGAAAGGAAATGTGTGAAGTATGCAGACCGCGTGCCCTGTTCTAATAGGTCTTATAAAGTGTAAATATTGAAACCCATATTTTTTCGCAACTTCTACCCCTTTTCTATATGCGGTCACTGTAATTTCAGTGGGAATGTAGCAGCCTAGGTATTCCGCTCCTCCACCTTTTAACAAGTCCATGAAAGGAAAGATTCTAGGAACTAGCAAAACTCCATTTTTTATCTGTGAGGAGCGAGTATATTCCTCAACCTTAACACCGTTGCTCAATAAATCCTCTGCAATCCCCCTCACAACCCGCTTCTTAAAGTCTATCTCTTCCTGTGACTTCCCATTTAATATTACATCCATTGTAATTTCTGGTACTTCTTCAGGTTTTTCGGGTAAATGGAATCTTTCTTTACCACTAGTTCCCGTCCAACTAAACATACATATATCTTCGCAAGCTTCACTCTTGGTTATTTTCAAGAGAACTCCAGAGATATCATCTATATTATAGATTTTATAGAATAGAGCATCTCGAAAAATCGGCTTAGGCCAGAGCTGAATGGAAGCCTTAGTAATAATTCCTGTGGCTCCAAACCAGCCCAGAAAAAGACCCGTAAAATCAGGAAGACAATACTTGGAGAACCAAGACTTACCAAGAACACAGGAGCCAGTCCTCAGAATTTCACCTGTAGGAAGAACCACCTCTAAACTATTAACCATATCAGAGTTGACACCATAGTTTAAAGAAATTTGTCCTGCACCATATATCAATGCGTTAGGAATAACTCCCACAGATTGGGGGGCGTGAGGCATACTGAACCAGAGATCTGGATAATTTGTCTCGAGACAGGTTTTTAGCTGACCTATAGTTACGCCACACTCAATAACTGCATACATGGAATCCCTGTTTACCTTGAGAATCCTGTCCATTCGTTTCAAATCCAGCAGTATGCCTCCCTCATATGGTATGGCAAGACCAGACAGCGTCATACCGCCTACACGGGGGGTGACTGGTTTCCCTTCGCGATTGGCTAGTCGTATTATTTTCTGTATCTCTTCTACGGTTCCTGGCATTACCACAAATTCGGGTATGGATGGTTTTTCGGTGCTGGGATCGCTGGAATAATAGTAGCTTTCCTCTATCCGGTCGGAAACAAAATATTTTCCCACAATTTTTTCTAGAGATTTAAGAACATCCAGATGGTTCTGCCTTTTAATTTGTTTTCTAGGCAAATTCTTTTTTCTCCAATTATTTTCTCAAATTAGAGACTCGGACCAAAGAGATTTTGAAAAATATTGTAATAGATTTTTGGAAATTTAAATTAATAAAAAAGGGGAGGGAAATGGGTAAAACATTTAGTCGTTTTTTAGATGCCCATTGATTTTCTGACCAGTTGTATTACATCGAGCATTTGGAGTTTGGAATTGTACTGTTTTATCGCGTCTTCTAGGTTACGCCAGCAGAAGGGACAGGCGGATACTATGGCTTCTACTCCCAGTTTTTCCGCTTCTTTCACTCGCTCATATGCGGTTTCAACAGACCATTCACCATATCCAGATTTGACTCCGCCTCCGGATCCGCAACACCAAGCGTTTTCTCTGGTTCTAGGCATCTCAACAATTTCTATGCCCGGTATCGCCTTGAGTATGTTTCTTGGTGCATCGTAAACCCCCATGTGTCTTCCCAAGTGGCAAGGATCATGATAGGTTACTCTCATGTTGATTTCGTTTTTTAGTTCTATTTCCCCGTTTTTTACCATGTTTTCCAGAAGCTGGGTGGTGTGTAGAACCTCAAAATCGTGCTTGGAGTTGAGAAGCCAGTCGTATTCTTCCAAGTAGTCCTTTTTCCAGACTCTGAAACATCCGGCACAGGTGGTAACGATTTTACACGCGCCGACTTTTTTGGCTTCTTCGATGTTGTGTTGTGCTATCTGGGGGGCGGAGACGTAGTCTGTTTCCCACTGCCCGGTTCTCAGCAGGGGTGAGGTGCAGCACCACTCGTCCTTCATTATGGTGAAGTCCAAGTTCAAATTATCAAAAACAGCAACTGTGTCCTGTGCCAGAACCTTTTGCCGATAGGCTGAAGTGCAGCCCACAAAGTAAACCATTTCCGATTTTTCGGGAAGAATGATGCCCTTAGGCAACCAGTCCCACCTTTTACTATGAGGTTCAAGATAAGGGTTGTGCTCTTTCCCAAGATGTACCCCGAAATCCTTCTGACGACCTGGAAGATTTAATCCGGCATTTACCGCTTCGGCTCTGGTGGCCTCAATTATTCTCAGGATGCTGTCCTTTATGGGGTAGATGCATTGGGTGGAGCAGTTACCGCAGGTTTGACAGGCGAATAGTATATCTACAATGTCATCATCGAGACCGAACTCCTCCTCAGCCAATCCCTTAGCAGTCCACACCCTTCCGCCACCTGTGAAGGTTTCAAATCTATATTTGACGTATGAGGGACAATTCGGATAAAATAGGCTGATGCCTGTGGTTCTACAGTATTGACATTTGTAGCATCGGTGAAGTATATCCTTATACTTTTCTAAAGCCATAATTATCATCTCCTACAAGGCCCATTCTCCAGGAGCCATTATTCCATTGGGATCAAGCATAGTTTTGATCTTCTTCATAAAATCGATGAATTCGGGATCCGCATGTTTTAAAACCGTCTTCTGAACTGTGGGGGAGGGTTTCCATGGTACACCACCAAGATTTATAGCCATGTCGCTTATTTCCGCTAAGATATTCAGTACGTTTTGAACAATTTCTGGATTCATTTTATCAAAGGGGAAGGCGTACATTATTCCCGTTACGTGTCCTGTTCTGAAGGGTCTAGCCACCTGCATGTATTGGAATCCATATTTTTTCGATATGTCAATTCCCTTATTATAAGCAGTTGCCAAGGTTTCGGTGGGAATGTAGCAACCAAGGTACTCCGCTCCTCCACCAAACATCAGATCCATAAACGTCAAGGGCTGAGGAACAAGCAACATGCCCATTTTTATCATAAACGGAGGTTCGAATTCCTCCACTTTAACACCGTTTTTTAAGGCTTCTTCAATTATTTCACCCACAACCCGCTTCTTCAAGTCCAACTCATCCTGCGATTTTCCACTCAAAATCACATCCAAAGTAATTTCGGGCATACCTTCAGGTTTTTCAGGCATATAGAATCGCTTTGTACTTGTTCCCGTCCAACTGTTAATATATATATCATCACAGGCTTGACTCTTGCAAAGTTTTAAGAGCAATTCTTCTGTTTCTTCTATTGTATCTATCTTGTAGAATACAGTGTCCCGGAGATTTGGTTTTGGCCAGAGCTGGATGGAAGCCTTAGTTATAATTCCAGTTGCTCCAAACCACCCCAAGAAGAGGCCCATAAAGTCAGGGAGACAATACTTGGTAACCCATCCCTTACCCAAAGCACAAGAGCCGGTCCTTAGAATCTCACCCGTGGGAAGAACCACCTCTAAACCATTCAATAGGTCAGAACTTAAACCATAAGGTAGGGAAACCTGGCCCGCTCCGTAAATGTTCAAGTTAGAAATAACTCCGACAGACTGCGGAGCATGAGGCTGGCAAAACCAGAGATCCGGATGGTTATCTTCAAGGTATGTTTTGAGCTGCCCGGTGGTTACACCGCACTCAACCACTGCATACATCGAATTCTCGTTCACTTCAATTATTTTATCCATCCTCTTCAAATCCAGAACGATACCTCCTCCGTAAGGAATCGCAAGTCCAGACAGCGTCATACCGCCTACACGTGGAGTTACTGGAATTTTTTCACGATTGGCTAAACGTAATATTTCCCGGATCTCTTCCACGGTTTCAGGCATAACCACAAACTCTGGTGTGTGTGGTTCCTCGGCACTAGGATCGCTAGCATAGTAATAGCGTTCCTCCATTCTATCTGTAGCAAAATTTTTCCCAACAATTTTCTGAAGCGATTCAAGAGTTCGGGAATGTTTGGAATCGACAAGCTTTTTTTTAGACAAAATCTTTTCCTCCATTCGAGAATTCAAAGAAATTATCATATTTGAATTATTTTACTTTTTTTACATAAAGATATTTTATAGTTAAAAAA
>NZ_JBRAKS010000317.1:0-4349 GCF_052745115.1 Candidatus Jordarchaeum sp. | reverse complement strand
AATTTCGGTAAATCCAAATTGTAAAAAAAAGCGTCAAAGACATTAAAAAAATTAGAACATATTTACAAAAATTTCGTAGATTGAATATGAGGGAATATGATTTCCTTATGATGCTTTTATTTAAAAAGAAAAAAATAACCAACAAAAAAGCCAAATGACCAGGTCTCGTAAAAACGGCCAGTGCAAAGAGTAGCCCGGAAAGAAAAATAAGCGGCTTCTTATCTGAAGAGAAGCATAACAGGAGACAGCTCATAATAAGAAAGAAGGTGGCTAGGATATCGGATAGGATCGCTCGCGAGTATATTATGAAAGTCAAATCAAAAGCAACCAGAAGAGCAGGATAGACCGACTTCTTGCCTAGACCGAAGCACTTATAGGCAATTACGAAAGTTCCAATAACCATCCCACATGTCATTATCAATTGGATTAAAGAGATTAAGAAGGCGCTATCAGGCCAATTATTAACAAAGAAAAAAAGAAAAAAGGGATAACCGGGGAAACGATACGAAGTGGGATACTGCCCTTCGGAGCTTAAAGAGTAGGATCCGTAAGCGCGCAAATTTTTTGCAATCGTTACATAATCATAGGTGTCTCCACGGACATATTCCGGAGATCCTATTTTCCAGATAAGTAAAGATAAAAATAACGTGAGTAATATTAAGATCGAAGAGAATTTAAGGAGTTCGGCCCTTTTTCCTGAAGACAGTTTAAACATAATTTATTAACTTTTTTATATTTTTTATTATTTATGATTTCTTGGTTTTGTCAATATAAAAAACCCGTCTAACAAAACAGATCTGCCCACCTAAAGGCGCCCGCTTTTTGTTCGCCCTCGTTTGGACTTTTTTCGCGCGCTTTATTTTGAGTTCTCAGGGATTACGACAGTAAGAAGAGAAAGAAAATTGTTAGGCGGTCAGAGCTTTGAGCGCTTGTAGGACAAATTCTGACAAAAAGATGGGTGTTTCTCTGATTTCATTTAATGTCATAGCAGACTAAAATTCTAGACGCAAGGAGATGGGGTTCTCCTTAGATATTAATGAATGGCGCGATAAGCCTATGCGCATTGTAATTGCAGACGACTCTGAAATTGTTCGTTCCCGACTGATAGAAATGTTAGAAGGGATTAAAGGAATTGAGGTTGTCGCTCAAGCAAAAGACTCCAGGGAAGCTATTGATGCAATAAGGACTTACCATCCTGACCTGGTTATTATGGATATCAGGATGCCCGGTAATGACGGAATTGTTGCTATCGAAACGATTAGGAAGACTAAAAGAAACAAGCCCAAAATTATAGTTTTCACCAATTATCCTTACCTCCAGTACCGGAAAAAGTGCATGGATGCAGGAGCTGATTTCTTTTTTTACAAAGCCCTGGAGTTCGAAAAGTTGGTGGAGCTAATAAAAGAGTTAGCCCAGAAGAACTGAAAGCCCCAGACTTCACGTATTCCAGACGATTTTGACGCACCAAGGCGAAATGAAGAATTTAGAAAATAGCCCCAAGGGCGGTAGCTTATACTTTTTTGCGGACTTGATATTTATAGCCTATTTATCCCATTAAGACGTCCTTTATTTAGGTAGATGACAAGCTTAAAAAGAAGGGTTTTTCAAGGGCTGGCCTGGAGGACATCTGTTGACGTGGGAGAAATGTTTCTTCAAATTGTTTTCACAGCAATCCTCGCCAGGATACTGACAAAAGCAGACTTTGGGCTCGTAGCCATGGCCCTCCTGGTCAACAGATTCTTAACCCAGATGACGCAAATTGGTTTTGGCATTGCAATTATCCAGAGCCAAAATATAAGAAAAGAACAAGTTTCGGCCATATTCTATATCAACGCTGCGGTTAACTTTATGGTGTCTTCAGCCGGCTATGCAGTAGCCCCGCTGGCCGCAGGATTTTTTAATCAACCAAAATTGATTCCCCTGATTAGAGTCTTAGTATGGGTGATCTTTATCAATAGCTTTGGCTTCCCACATATACTCCTCAGGAAAAAGCTCAAATTTGGTGGAATTTCGCTACTCGAGATTTCAACTATGCTAACGGCAAACATTGTTGCGGTAATTATCGCCATAAAAGGATTTGGTTTCTGGGCACTGGCGGCAAGGGCTTTTTTATCCCAGCTCCTGTTCGCAATTGGAATATGGTTTATAGGCGATTGGTTTCCAGGCAGGCCTGATTTCCGGGGTGTGAAACGATTATTTTCCTTTGGTCTTAATATGCTCGGTTCCAAAATCTTCAATTATTTTTCACAAAACCTGGCCGCTATTATCACTGGCAAGTTCATAGGAGTTGAAACTTTAGGAGCTTTCAACATTGCTTATAATCTTGCTCTTGTTCCTGCCCAGAAAGTTCAGTCGATTCTTACTGCCGTCCTTACTCCGGCTTTTTCTGCTTTGCAGGCAAATTTAATTAATTTCCGGCGAAAAGTTTTTGAAACTCTATATAGTCTTGGGTCTATTCTTATCCCCTCTATGCTTGGTCTTTCTGTGATTGCTCCAAATTTTGTCGTCACTCTTTATGGACCGAAATGGAAAGATGCGGGACTATTCTTAGTTTTCCTTGCCCCCATCGGATTAATGAAAGGAATAGAACATTTACTCGCTTCGGTGATAATTTCCAGGGGATGGCCGTCTGTTATACTTATGATAACTTTTTTGGAAACTCTTGCTAGTGTTCCTCTCCTTTTTCTTGGATCCTACTTTTTTGATATCATTGGTCTTATTGTAGCCTATTTTTTTATTGCTATTTTTTCTCTTGCTCTGACAATTTCATATTCTCAAAAAGCGGTTGGTGACACAAATATGTTTATACGAGCTACAAAGAAATCATTTTTTAATTCGAGCTTAATGGTCATTAGTGTTATCATGTTTTCTAAAGTTTTTCCCTTAAAAGGCGTTCTTGAATTATTAGGCCAATTTCTTGTCGGTGCAACAATTTATTTGATCTGCAGGATCAGATTTATCACAGATAAAGAGCGTAATATGATTAAAGATCTGCCATTCTCCAATTTGCCTTTTTTAAAGAATCTGAAAAGCTGATAGGTTGAGAAAACGTTATTTATTTCAGAAGCCAAAAAATTTGCACAATTCATGATTGGCTTCATACTCAGAGTTAAAACGTCTGCATGCTAGAAGTAAAGCCCATTATTCTATCAGAAATGCCAACGTCAATTTTTCCCATCTGGAATGCTCTGCATGAGAAATCATTTGCCCCGAACTTTCAGCAAGATTTTGAATATATTTCTTCTTGGCTGCAGAATATCCGAGGTGACTGGCGCCCGCTATTGATTTTTGTAAAAAAGGACAATACGGTTTTAGGTCTCCTACCTTTGATGTTTAGAAATGAAAAGAGGAAGAACATTTTTCCTTATCGGAGAATCAAGTTCCTTGCATCTGAAAATACAGATTTTAATATTGTACTGGCCGATCCAATGGACGTTGAAGAAGTCACAACGGCCGGTTTGAATTGGCTGTGTTCAGGTGCTTTACGCTGGGAACTTCTTATTCTTGATGACCTTGTTGAGGGAAATCCTATAATAAGAGCTATTCCAAAATGGGCGGAACGTAGCCATGTAGTTTTAAATCCAATAATAGGAAAGTACTATTATATCAACCTTCAGAGACCATGGGATGATATTTGGGGTGAAACGAGCAAAAAATTTATACGAAAAAATATCAATGTTGCTCGGAATAGATTAGATAGAAGTGGATGTTGGCAGATATTGGTTAACCCATTTTGGGAAACGAAAGAGATCGCCGACCAAGCCATTAAAATTTCTTCGCTGCGAGGTTTCGGTGCGGGAATCTCCTCACTAAGGCGGGAGGCCTATAAGAAGTTTCTTACGGATGTAATCGACATTAATAGAAGAAAAGGAATTTTCAATTCATACTGGATGATATTAAACGGGACGGTAATAGCATATGAATTTATTTTTGAACAAAGGGAGGTATGTTATGCATGGACAGGTACTTTTAATCCTGAATATGCTAGATATTGGCCGTCTAGATTATTATTATTAGAAATTATGAAAAGATATCATGAAAAAAGATTCAAGGAGTTCAGCTTTATGAGGGGAGAGGCCGAGTACAAAGCTAAGTGGACTCCGAATTATAAAAAAAACTATCGATTTATCATAAAAAATAAAAACGACTTTTATGGAAAAATGATAATATCAATGGAAAAATTATACAAGTTTTTAAATAGGACATATCTTCCGACATCTTCGATAAAGCGATGATGCTAAAGCCTAATGGGAATAACCTAATTTCACTCAGATTGAATATCGGAAAATAATATTAATTGAAAATTTTCCTGATAATTTCTTTGGATATCGAATGCGATAAAGGAGCTA
>NZ_JBRAKS010000316.1:0-4350 GCF_052745115.1 Candidatus Jordarchaeum sp. | reverse complement strand
AAAGTCTAAGAATGGTATTATTTATCATTAAATCTTTCTACTGCTGTAAACCCCTACAATTTTAGCTCCCAATTCTTGAGCAATACTTTTAACTCTAATCGTCAATTCAGAATCCATACCCATTATCAATCCACCACAATAAAATTATCACCTAAACTTCTATACATAAGATACAAAAGAGTTTAAATTCAATATTTTTATTAATTAACATCTAACTTACTTTGTGATTCGTCTGGAGGGAGTATATTGAGGAATGTTAAGGTTTCATCTGTCCAGTTTGCTTATAAACCTATTAAGAGTTTTGAAGATTTTGAATCCAACGTGGAGAATCTCATCCAACGAGCAAAGGGATCGGATTTCATCGTTTTTCCCGAAACCTTCACCATGGAGCTCCAATACCTGATTCCAAATAATGACATATCTAAAATCCATGAATTTACTGAACAGTACTTAGAATTATTCACACAGTTATCCAGAAAGAAAAAACAGTATATTGTTGCGGGTTCCCATGTCACAAAGAAAAACGACAAGTATTATAACACTGGTTATATCTTCTGTCCTGATGGAGAAATCTTCGAACACAGCAAAACCCATCTATTTCCATTAGAACCCTTTCTGGGCATCTCCCCCGGCAACACTATTGAAACATTTGAAACCACAAAGGCAAAAGTAGGTTTAGCTATCTGCTACGAGGTGGAATTCCCAGAAGTCGTAAGAATCCTCACCCTAAAAGGCGCAGAGATTATTTTCTGTCCTTCCTACACCATCGGCGAACACGGCTTCTGGCGCGTAAGATACTGCTGCCAAGCACGAGCCATAGAAAACCAAATCTATGTAGTTCTCTCCTGCATGGTTGGAACGCCACCAATCACCGAAATGGCCGGCTGGGGAAGATCCGCGATAATGAGTCCATGTGAGAATTCGTGGCCTCCAAACGGTATCATAGCAGAAGCCAAAATTAACGAGGAGATGGTAATAACTGGAGAACTAGACTTGGGACTTCTGCATCAAAAAAGAGAAAGCGGTTCTGCACCCACCCTTAAAGACCGCCGCCCAGAATTATACAGAAGTTAGCGGTTAATCTCACTAATCTCACACTGGCGTGTGTTATGGTCGTATGTATGCCCATCCCTGCATCTGTTTTTTTACTAACTCCCCCACACCTGAGGTAACAATTTCAACCATATCAAAAAAATCATCCCTACTTAAGCCCAAGTTACGCATACTGTTAGAACAGACAGCGAAGTGGACACCCTTTGCAGCAAGTCCCATAATTAATTGTTCCAACTGGTTGGACTCCTTGATAAGCACTCTGACTCCTTGTCCATTTGTCAATAACTCTAACTCAATGTTTTCTTCCCCTAAATCTGCTAGAAGATTCTCAATATTATGGAGAACCATTTCACCCCTATTTTTTTCATTAAGATGAAAAATTGCATAGTACTCCATTTAATCACCTCCTCTATTATGAAATTCTATAACCTACTAAAAAGTTTACAAAAATTCATTATATGGGTACCTAAGTTATAAGAAACTGCTCTATTTATTGTATTTGGGATAGTGGAATAAAAATGATTGCTTGGATTAATTTTTCTTCGATGATTGTTGCAGCTTTGCTTCTGTTATACTTCTATGTTAAGAGTGTAAGGCCAGCTGCTTTGGAGAAAAAGATTGGTAAAAAGGCTTACCATAAATGTACTCAGTACCGAACAATAGCTTCAGTTTTCATGATTGTTGCATTAATTAACTATGTGGTATACTTTTTGTATCCACTACCATTACCGCTTCCTCGAACATTTCCCTGGGATTGGTGGATTTCCATAGTAATAGGAGTCTTAATTGCAATTCCCGGCGGATATTTATGGTTTAGAGGCATAAAAGATGCTGGAGAAGGAACAATGGTAACTAAAAAAGAACATAAACTCTACGGTGGAATATATCAGAGAATAAGACACCCTCAAGCAGCTGGGGAAATAACGTTTTGGTGGGTAGCTGCTTTCATCCTAAACTCTCCTTTTCTTGCCCTATTTTCACTCATTTGGATATCAGTATTCTATGTAATGTGCCGAGCAGAGGAAACAGACCTCGTTATTCGCTACGGAGAAGAATACTTGAATTATAAGAGGGATACAGGTTTTATTATACTTAAGAGAAATAAAAGATGAAAAAAGGTTTTTCCACATAGTTGTTTATAAAGAATTCAAAACTTCGAAAAATTCGGAAATTTTAATATCGCCTAACTTTTACAAAATTAATTTTTTTAAAAATTCTTTTAATGGATTAGCAGTATCTTCTCTATTTATTAAATATAAATTGACTTCAGAAAAATGATAATTAGATAATTAATCTTTGAATTTACCCGTTAGCCAATTCACCATTTTTTTGCAGTAAGGACATCTATCCATTTCCGGCTCCACCATCACTGTGCTGCCGCAGGCTGGGCAAACCATTTCCACTTTTTCACCCATAACATATCCTGAAGGGGTTTTCTTGAACTCTGCTTCCATTTTCTGTTTTTTAGCTTCTTCCCTATCTTTCATCATTTGAGATAACTTGTCTGAAACAGATATTCCCGGTTTACCGGGGGCGGCTCTCGCTTCTTTGGATACAGTTTTGACTTTAGTTTTGGATTTGGATTTTATGGACCCGGGTTCTGGTGGATTTAGTACATCCCAAATTTTCCTAGCAAGTGATTTATCCCTTGCCACTCCTCTAGGCACGACTTCGGTTTCCATCATGATATCATAAGCGGGGCTGGTCACATCTTCGTCTGCTTGTACCCTTTCTGCCACTGTTAGGGGTATGGGTTTTAAATCCATTTGTTTATAGTTTTTAATTAGTCTAATCAGTCTACCCATATTATCTGTGTCCATACCTTTTATGGCAATGTGATCCGATTTGAACACCGACCATTTACTCTCCCTAGGGTACTTAATTTCTAAGTGTTTTTCTACTAGTCCTCCTATGGAGACATCCACTATGTTTTCAAAGAATACGCTGAATCCTCCAAACACCTCCTCTTCGGGGGAGGTGCTCATTATCTTAGCTAAGGTTCCCTTATCTCCGTAAAAAATTACCCGCATATTCGTCAAATACAAGTCTCCTACATTGGTTTGGAGACTGAAATCTTCGGATTCCCCAACACTTACACCGTGCACCACATGTATCAGTTTTTCACCTTTAAGCAGGAATGGAGGAGTCTTTCCATGAATTTTTATCATTTCTCATACCCTTTTAATATTCTAAATTAAGTTTTTTTCTGCAATAATGATTAACATACCCACATATAAAAATACAGTTCACGGCACAGACAAATCTACCTGAATCCAATCACTAGGCCTGCCCGACTCCTTTTTAACAATCTTAAAACTTGGCGGATTATCACGGGTTTCAATCACCAAAGAATAAGTATTAATAATAAATTCTCTAATTTCCTCGTCCAGACTTTTTGATTCAAACATTGATATGGTTAGCATTCTTCGGAGATTCAACCTTTGAATCTTTTCTTCCCATTCCAGAATCTTCTTTGGGAACAAGGCTTCTTCCTTAATATATTTCAAAATTGAATCTCTGATAATTAGGAGCCCCTCAAAATTCTCTTTCTGTGAATTATTCAACAGTTCCTTTAATCTATCCACCAACTGGTAACCCTCCCTTATATCCTCATAAAATTTGACGATATCATCAACTGTGCATGATTTTACTCCAATCTTCTCCACCATTTTCTTAATAGTATTGAGGCGGGTACCCTTACTGGTGGTATAATAATACGATTTAATATTCCTCTTACTTACAGTAACAATTATGTTCATAGCCAAAAAAGTCATAGTTCTCGGTTCACCAATTACCGCTACACTGTCTGTAAATTGGCATCCTCCTGTCAAATATAGATCTAAATCTGTTACGCCGCAGGATATCTTATTGGGAAGTGATCTCGCTACATCCGCTAGCTTATCACAGGTGGTAATCATTAATTCTTCGGTAATAGGTTCACACCATAGACCTTTACATATAGGCACAGAATAGTCTAAAGCACACCTAGTAAGCTTGCCCTCTTCTAAAATTAAGTAACGGCAAGGCTTATCGTAGGCAAAGCCTAGACAACTGACTAGTATTTCCGCAATAGACTTTAGCAACAATGAATTTCTCCTCAAACTTTTGTCTCACTTTTCTCTGATTAATATAGTCATCCTTCCATTTACTAGTTTTTCTATCCCCATTTTTCGGTGATTTTACAATGGATCCGTCGGAAACTTCAAACCTGGTGAACCTATTCGCTGTAATTTTCCTCACTAAAAAAACATATTTTTCCTTTAAAAAATTTGTCCCATCACTCTTTCATCTTATAAT
>NZ_JBRAKS010000315.1:0-4353 GCF_052745115.1 Candidatus Jordarchaeum sp. | reverse complement strand
AATCGGGGAGGAACTTTACTTCAACGTTAGATTCACCTATCCCACCGAATCTAACGCCTGGATTGTGGCGGCACTTGCAAGTATGATCGGTGGCGTCTCGTATGGGGACATATTAGATGTGCTGTTTCCTGCAGTAGTAGGCTATTTAGTTGGAGGTATATGTGGAGCATTGGTAGGAGTATTTGTTGGTATTGGACTCGTTATAGTCAATGCTCAGGAGGCTGAGTATCTTCGCGACCGGACAGTTTATGCTTGGGGGATGTCTGCTTATGAAAATTGGGGTATACAGTCTCAACTTCATGTGCATTACATCTATCCTTGGACTATATATGCGTGGCTCCCCTCTTATTTCATGATTGGCTATGTTCTTTACAATGGTGCCTATGTTCAAGGATTGCCCAATCCCTATACTCAGAACGCTCCCTTAATCGCTGTGGGTGGTTTAGTGGCCTACGTGATTGCTTTGGCTTGGCAACTTGATAATCTAAGAAGCAATTTGTTGCTTTGGGGCGCAACCCTTGGGTTTAATCGCATGGTGTGGATGGGCACGTGGCCAACAGAATAATATTTATCTTTGTGAGGACAAGAAAAAATTGAGAGGTGTTAATGAATATGAGAACGAAAAACGTAGCTCGCCTCCTACTTTTTTTACTTATTTTAGGTTTGGTGTTGATCCTTATTTACCACTTTTATTGGATGGTAACTGTGCCGGACTCGCTATTGCCTTACTATTGGTTGCCTCATAAGCAGTATTTGGTGGCGGCTTATGACTTATATCTTCGCTACCAGTACTCTATGATGGCTCGGCCTGTTCCCCTCAGCCTTTCCATTCTTGTGTTTACACTCGCTATGTTCACACGAATTTTTAAGATTCTGTCTAAGAATTTTGAGAGCTTTGACGAGGCGTGGGGAGCCTTTAAAGCTTTTACTCGGGAATGTTACAAGAAAAACAGGTTAATGCTATCTGCCCTACTAGCCCCTCCTCTGCTGGGGGCATCAATCGGCACATTTTACTTGCTTGCCCTTCCGTATGGTCCCCGCCTCATGGGTTTCTTCCTCCACTGCGCCATCAACTACTTCCTCTACTCTTCGCCTCTGCTTGTCAACCTCGAAATTCTAATAATCCTAATCATAATGCATTATACTCAAACCGGGCTTATAAACGCTATTTACGGCATACTTTTCATTGTTCTGCTTATAGCGTTAATTAGCTGGCGCTACGACTCATCCTTTTGGAATAGGCTGAAGTCTCTGTCTCCCGAGAGCTTCAAGCCCTCTACTTAGAGTACCCTTAACTCCCTCCTTTTTTTGAAGACCCACTTTATTAGAAGGTGTAGCGTGGTATCTACTTTACGTATGGTCTTTCCTCTCACAAAATATTAAACTCGTTAAATTACCTTTTGGAATAGCAAGTATTTCTACTTTGTCTATCTCCGATTCAATTAGAATTGCAGCTGGGCTTGTTCTTACTGCTATTGAATATATAGTAGGACAAATTGGGACAATGAAAGAAAAAAATATTATGACAGCCTGCCTCGCTGTGATACAATATAACGGAGAGTGGGGATTCAGAACACTTGAGAGACTGCATTATTCCATCTATAGCCAATCGTGGTGGGATCTCGTACCAACGGTTACATACTATCTTATAAACAAGAATGGTGTCACAGGGCAGGTTTGGCCCTATGGACCCGCTGCAGTAATTAACGGATGGGCAGCAGCAAATATGGCCTACTTCTACAGTACCTTCATTGGAGTGTTCGGTAATGGCAATTGAGTGCAATTGGGTACATACATCCCACTAATTACACTCACTACCATTGACCAACAAGAAATATATGAACAATTAAGTCTAGCTTCTGACAGCGCAACTATACTTGGTATAATACAGGACATAATCATTATCATATTAGGGTTTCTGTGATACCTTTAAACTTCGGCTTAAAAAGGACTATGGAGGTATTAAAGGACTTTCACAATACATTTCATTTATTTTTTAAAACTGATGGTTATGAAGGGGTCGATTTTAACTCAAAAAGGAGTATTCATAGGGCTTTTTTCCCGATTTAGGGTTGTCAACAGTAGAAAGATGAAGTCGCAACTGTTAATGACTTTAGTAAATAATATTTAGTATGGTTGTTTGGCTCAATGCTTTTTTCCTATAATTGTGTACATTACTCCTACCCTCGCATCTTAAATGAAGTGCTCTTTCTCCAATAGTTGTTTTACCTCGCTTAAGGAGTGCCACTTGTGTGTACTAAAATGTCCCCTTGCAGATTTTAACCCCTCTCTAAGGGCAAATCGAACGAAATGAAATTTAACTTGATTCTCCAATTTGGTGCTTCTTTGTTGGAATCTCTTCCTACGAGGAGCCCCTGTCTCTTTAGTATCCGGTGTATCTCCCTGATGCTTTTTCCCAAATTTTTCCACTCGTACAAGCTGTCTAAAGTCACAATAACGTCTACGCTTTCATCGGGTAGAGGAATATTCTCGGCGGATCCAATTTTACAACAAAATTCTTGGAAACTAATTCTGAAGACTTAATTTAAGAAGGAAGTCACCCTCTCCAAAAAAGGGATAAAAACAAAACTGGTGATTGCCCTTTCCAATTTGCTTAAACTACTTTTTGGAACTGTACTTTTCCTGAGCGATTAGAGCTGCTCCAAGGGCTCCGATGACTTGGGGGTCTAGTGGCAGTTTTTTAATTTCTACCCCTAGTTTCTTTTTTATGGCCTCAATCACACCACTGTTTTTGGCAACACCTCCAGTTACAGTGACATCTTCTTTTAGACCCACTTTGTGGACTAGGGAAGCGATTCTGCTAGCTATGGACTCGTGTATTCCCCCTATTATGTCTACCACTTCTACTCCCTGTGCGATGAGGCTGATGACCTCTGTTTCGGCAAAAACGCTGCATTGACTGGTTATCTGGGCCGGGTTAACAGATTTTTTAGAAAGTTCCCCCAGGTCATCAAGCTTTACTTCCATTGCTTTAGCCATGACTTCTAAAAATCTTCCGGTTCCAGCGGCGCATTTATCGTTCATTGCGAAGTCCAGAATTCTCCCATCATCATCCAGTCTAATCACCTTGCAGTCCTGTCCGCCCACATCTATTACGGTTCTGATAGAAGGAATCAGCCAGTGTGAGCCTTTACCGTGGCAACTGAGTTCCGAAACGTTTAGGTCGGCAAATGAAACCTTCATCCTACCATAGCCGGTACCGACAATGTATTCTATATCTCCAGATTTTAATCCCACATTTTCTAGGGCTGTGTCCATAGCGTTCCGTGAGGTTTTTTCGGGCTTAATGGTTGAGGGAACTATGCTATAGGCGAGTATTTTGCTGTCTTTCATGATTAGTGCTTTACCGGTTAGAGAGCCGATGGCGCATCCTGCAACTATCATTCGTTACACCAGGCTTTCACATTATGGTTGTGAAGAATTGTTCGAGCCGGGCTTCAATGGTTCCCCGGGGTACCGGTCGGGAGTCCATAGTATCTACCTCAAAGGCCAGGGTGGGAATCCCAACTTCTTCCCGCAGCGATTCCGCTAAGAGCTTTATTAGACCCCAGCTGTGCTTACAGGCCATGTGCCCCGAGAAAATGGCGCAGTCCGCGCTGTACTCTCTGCACATCTTCACATAATCGTCTATGTAGTATTCTGCGGGGCCTCGGCACTGCCGTGCCATAGGCATGTCCAGAATCTTTTCCGCTAAGCCCTCAAATATTTTATCGGTGCTGGAGGTGTTTATGGGCTTGGTGATAAAGTAGCCCAGCATATCCATAACCACCACTGCCCCAAACTTTTCAGCCATCCAGTTAAACAGGTCCGGTGAGAAGAAAACATGTGTGTACAACCATACCGCCCTAATTTTTTCTCCGGGGATTACTCCCTCCTTTCTCTTCACCTTTTCCGCTGCCTGATTCCTCATTGCTTTAGCGTATTCCACACATTCAGGCATTCCAGCTGTGGTTAGTTCTACTATATAATTGTTGAAGGGCGTCAGACTGGGTAGAGGACAGGGAATTGCCTTCATCAATTCATTAAATTCGAGAATGTTCTCCTGCGTCTCGTTTGATAGTTCTACCACTTTTCTGAGCTTTTCCGAATCCATTTCCTGACCAGTCTGTTTCTCAAGCCACTTTACCATATTCTTCAATTGATTTGTAAGGTAGGGTAAGGTTTTCTGGTCATAAAATTCTGATTGAGGATCGTAATGCCAGTAGGGAACATCGATGGGAAAAGACGGTACTTTAAACAGGTTTTCGTATATCTGGTACTCAATATTGAGCGAATCACATGGCTGAGCCGCGTAAATAATATAGTCCGGTTGAGGAGCATCCCCCTTAAGAT
>NZ_JBRAKS010000314.1:0-4370 GCF_052745115.1 Candidatus Jordarchaeum sp. | reverse complement strand
AAATAAAATTTTATTAAATTTTGGGAGATCCAATTTTAGTAACTGAACTGATAAAATAATTTAAGAAAATAAGTATGTAACTTATAAAATTAACAACAAATAGAAAATTTACCAATCAGCTCTCTAACACAAGTTTACAAGTTTGTCGATAGTTTTATAAACAAGATAAATCCAGAGGAACAAAATCCAGAACATCATAAGTATGAACCAAATATTTGCATCCACTTTTATAGTGATAGTAGATACAATGATTTCTCCAACTGAAGAATGAGTTGTGAAAACAGTGTTTCAATTTAAACCTGGATGCTGTCAGATATTCTTTGATTAATAATTGTACCATTTGGAGGACAAACTTCGGGCGGAAGTACAAAGCAAATCATACATTTAGGGAATGGTTCATACTATTCTGGATTTATCCCAATTGAAATGAAACCCTAGAGTTGTTTAATCAATTAGAAAGCATAGGGTTTCCATCAGTTTGAGAATTGAATCTTAAACCCTTTAATAGAGGTTCAAGATATGGAAAAAGAAGTAGCAATTGTGGGAGTAGCACAAACTAAGTATGAGGAAGAAAAGGTGGATCTCCCCTACTCCGAACTCGTTTTCGAAGTCGTTAAAAAACTACACAATGAACTAGGAATAACCAAAGACGACGTGGGAAGCATAATAACCGGCTCCAACGATTTCAATGATGGAAGAACCATCGCCAGCATGGCCATCCAGGACGCCTTAGGATCCATCGGAAAATCGGAATCCCGAGTTTCGGGAGACGGAGCCTTCGCCTATGTTTACGGAGCGATGAGAATACTCGAGGGAACATATGATACAGTAATGGTGGTCTCACACTGCAAGTGCTCCGAGTCAAACAATTACCTCGTAAACAATTCCATTTTTGAGCCCTACTACCAGAGATGGCTAGGACTAGACCAGGTCTCAGCCGCAGGACTAATGGCAAACATGTACTCACACAAGTATGGAATCACCCAGGAACAAGCAGCAAAAGTAACCGTCAAAAACCGTAAAAACGCCCTAAACAACCCCTTTGCACACTTACAAAAAGCAGTCACCGTTGACCAAGTCCTAAAATCCAAAATAATGGCCTACCCCCTCAAGGAACTGGATCTGCCACCGTTCTCAGACGGAGCAGTAGCAATGCTCCTAACAAAAAAAGAGAAAGCCAAAAAATTCACAGACACCCCAGTCTGGCTCAAAGGACACGGCAATTGCACCGACGCCTACTACCTCGGACACCGCAACATGACCGACCTCATCGGACTAGAAATAGCAGCACGAGAAGCCTACAAAATGGCTGGAATAAAAAACCCCATAAAAGAAATCGACGTAGCAGAAATCTTCGAAGCCTTCACCTACCACGAACTAATGAACTACGAAGCCCTAGGACTATGCGAAAAAGGCGAAGGAGGAAAACTCATCGACAGCGGACAAACAGAAATGAAAGGAACCCTCCCAGTAAACCCCTCGGGAGGTGTACTATCGAGCAACCCCTCTATGGCCAACGGACTAATCCGCGTAGCTGAAATCGCACTACAACTAATGGGCAAAGCTGAAAAACGACAGGTCAAGGACGCCAAAGTCGGACTAGCCACCGGAATGAACGGAATCTGCTCTCAAGGAAACTGCGTACTCATATTTGAAGCATGAAAAGGAGGATGAAAAAAATATGGCAAAACAAAAAGTAGCAATAGTAGCAACCGGCCAAACCAAACACAGAAGCCGAAGAAGAGACGTAAACATATCCGAAATGATTTACGAAGCAGTAAAAATGGCCCTAGACGAAGCCCAACTCACGCCCAAAGACATCGACGCCGTAGTAATCGGAAACATGGATCACTTCGAGGGAATAAACTTCTCCGAAATGTGGACCGGAATAGAATCCGCACCCGGATACCTCAAACCCGTAGTAAAAGTAGCAACCGGCGGAACCACCGGAACATCCCTAGCACTATACGGATACTACGCCGTCGCATCAGGAATGTACGACAAAGTCCTAGTAGCAGGATGGGAAAAAATAAACGAAGGAGGAGCTACAACCGGAATAGTAACGGCCTTCGACCCAAGATGGGAAAGACCCGCCCTAGCCGGAGCACTAGGACCACTAGCCATAATGGCCAGCATGTACATGTGGGAATATGGAATAACACCCGAACAAGCAGCAAAAGTAACCGTCAAAAACAGAAGAAACGGCGCTAACAACCCCTTCTCACACCTACAACAACCCAACATGACACTAGAAGAAGTAATGAACTCACCCGTAATATCGTGGCCCATGAGACTTCACGATTGTTGTCCTCAAAGTGAGGGTGCATGTGCGATTGTTTATGCGGGTGAGCGTGAGGCTAGGAAGATTACTGATAATTTGGCTTGGGTTAAGGGTGTGGACACTGGACATTACTACACTTTTGGTGGTGATGATATAATGCATAAGTATCCGGCGGCGAAGATTGCTTCTGAGAGGCTTTACAAGAAGGTTGGGATTAAGAATCCGGTGAAGGATTTGGACGTGGCTGAGGTTTATGAGCCTAGTAGTTGGGCGGAGCTTATGTGGACTGAGGCTTTGGGTTTCTGTGAGTATGGTCAGGGTGGTAAATTGTTGGATGAGGGTGTTACTGAGATGGGCGGTGAGCTTCCAGTGAATCCTTCGGGTGGTGTTATTTCAACGAATCCTATTGGTGCTACGGCGCTTATTCGAGTTGCGGAGGCTGCGATTCAGGTTAGAGGTCTGGGCGGTAAGCGACAGGTTCCGGATGCGGAGACTGCGTTGGCTCATGGCTTCGGTGGTAGTGTTTGGGCGGATATTATGATTGTGGGAAAGGAGCCTTGATTTGAGGTGATATTTATGAGTGAGAAGAAAGAAGAGCCTTTTAGTATTAATTGGTTGACGGATTTGCCTTACAGGTATTCTATGGGTCCCATTGCGTTAAAGTTTTTCAAGGAGCTTAAGGAGTCTGGTAAGTTGCTGGGGATTAAGTGTGAGAAGTGTGGGAAGGTGTTTTTCCCTCCTAGGGCTATCTGTGCGGACTGTATGGTGGAGATGACTGAAAATGATATGTTTGAGATGAGTGATGAGGGTTCGTTGGATGGTTTCACGGTGGTTAACTATCCTTTCGTGGATCCTAATACTGGTGAGACGCGCCCTTTTCCGTATGGTTATGGTGCGATTAAGTTGAAAGGTGCGGATACTTGGATGCTGCATTTTGTTGATGAGACGAATCCTGAGAAGGTTAAGCCTGGGATGCGGGTGAAGGCGGTGATTAAGCCTAAGGGTGAGCGTAAGGGTACTTTGGAGGATATTCCGTACTTTAGAGCGGTTGAGAAGAAGTGAGGATCTGCTGGAGGTTATTGTGATGAGTGAGGATAAGTATTTCCATGGAAGGATAAAGGTGCCTTATAGGCATGTTGCCGGTGCTTACGTTGGTAGGTTTATTCAGGAGATTGGTAACAATAAGAAGATTATGGGTGTCAAGTGTTCTAAGTGTGGTAAAGTGTATGTTCCTCCTAGGATGGTTTGCTTTGAGTGTTTTGAGAAGATGGATGACTGGGTTGAGGTTGGTAAGCAGGGTACGGTTAAGGGATTCACGGTGGTTAACTATTCGACTCCAGTTATGCCATTGAAGCCGCCATATGCCTATGGAATAATCGAGTTGGATGGTTCGAATACTGGTTTGGTGCACATTATTAAGGAGGGCGACCCGAAGAAGCTGGAGATTGGTATGCGAGTTGAGGCTGTTTTCAAGAGTGATCCTGAAGGAAACATTCTGGACATCGAGTATTTCAAGCCGGTGTGATATCTTTCCCTCTTTTTTTATTTTTTAGCTCTTGATTTTTCCTAAATTTTAGGTATTGCTTTTTTCGTCCATGTACAGATACATTCTTGTTTTTACCGTGTATTCTTTAATTTTTTTCAAGTGATTGTTTTCCATACGAATCTTTGAATCTTGAGAATTAACAATAGTATTAATAATAAAATGAAGATAAAGTAGAACAGATTGTATGGAAGAATATCTGCTAGAATGAATGTGTATGTGATAAGAATTGGATAAAACAAGAGGTATCCTATTATCAGGGTGTAGACAGCGAGTTTCTCTTTTTTGGTTCCGTTTTTGAATATGTCTTTTATTCTTTTTTTGGCCTCTCCATAGGTTTTGTAGCGGTCTGACGGTGGTAGCTTCCATGTTCTGATAGTGAATAGTAAGTCTCTAAATTTAGCCTCTTTTGAGAACCTGAAGAGGATAAAGATGTACGGGTCTAGTATTAGTAATGGGAGTACTAGGGTAAAAATTAGCGTAAATAATGTTGTTTCGGTTGTTGTGTTTATTTTGAATAGTATGATTTGGTTGTAGGCGGGGAGG
>NZ_JBRAKS010000313.1:0-4381 GCF_052745115.1 Candidatus Jordarchaeum sp. | reverse complement strand
AAAATTCAAATGGATTCTAAATTTTTTATAAAAAAAATGAGGGTAGAGCGGTTACAAGATTTTGAGCAAGAAAGCCCTTCCTCTTTAGAGGTGGGATGAATTGCGAATGTAATGTGATATGAATAAATATGGAAAGTGGTATAATTGGGGTGTGGAAAGGAGTAAGAAGGAAATGATGAGAACCAACACCTTCCAACTGAAACCCGCAGGGGAGCAGACTGAAAGATTGTTCAAGCTGGCGGACAACTGCTCCAGGATGTACAACGAGATAAACTACAGGAGGAGGCAATCCTTCTTCTCGGGCAACTTTGACTGGAAGACCGACGAGGAATACCACAGGTACAAGAAACTGGTGGGCTCAGCCACCGCCCAGCAGATATTAAGGAAAAACGACGAGTCCTGGAAATCCTTCTTCGCCCTGCTGAAGAAGTGGAAAACGGGAAAGTTAGAGAGAAAACCGCGCCCCCCCGGGATACTGGAAGGACCGGAGAAGCGGGGAGAGAAAGCTGAGGATTCCCATCAGATGCAACTGCTACCGGCTGGAGGGCGATGTTTTAAAACTTCCTTTCGGGCTCAAAATAGAGTGGAAGGGCAAGAACAGGTGGAGCGGTAAGCAGGGGAGGCTTGAGATAGTCTACGATGAGCTCTCAGAGCGGTGGTACGCCTACATGCCAGTGGAGGTCGAGCCTCCGCACCAGCCAATTGGAAACAGGAGGGCGTACGTGGATCTGGGAGTAAAAGTCCCCGTAATGGTGAGTGTGGATGGGGAGGTGTTTGGCTACCGGGCAAATTCCCTGCTCTCGGACTGGTGGTACTGGACCAAAAGAATCGCCGAGCACCAGTCCATGCTCAAAGCAAGCAATGAGCACACCTCCCAACAGTTGAGGACACTGTACCGAAGGCGGCGGAGAAGGTTCAGAGACCGCGTGAACGGTCTGGTTTCAGACTTTTCGCAGATGTTGGCGGGAAGGTGTCTCGGAGATTGTTTGCGGCGATTTGAGAGAGGTAAGGAAACAAGCAAACTTCTCCAAAAAGTCAAACTCCCTGATACACAACTTCTGGTCCCACGGGTACGTGTTAAAAAGAATCAAAGAAAAAGCAGAGGAATACGAAATCAGAGTAACAACGGTTGAGGAGCGGGGAACATCGTCCCAGTGCCCAAGATGCGACTCTAAACACATAGTAAGAAAGGGTAGACTGTTCCGGTGTCTCAACTGCGGATTAGAGGCTCACAGAGACGCTGTGGGCTGTGTGAATATAGGACTCGCTCAGGGAGAACCAATCCCTGCGGGAGTCATTAACGGGGCGGTGACACGCCCCACGCTACCATGTGTGGCGTAGAATCCCCGATGCTTTAGCACGGGGAGTATGTCAGATCTCTTATTCCAGTTTTCTTGCTCTTACCATGTTTTCTCTCAGTGGTCTTGAAAGCTCTTCGATATATCCTTCTTGAGCACTTACAACGGCAATGGCTTGTTTAGCTCTTGGGGATACCGGGGCGAATAGAACTTCCTCTCTGTCTCGTATCAACCCGATTAGGTTTTCTGTCTCTGATATCTTGACTGTGGTGTTAGGTCTTGTAGAGAGTTTTTGAAGCGTATTCGGGTTCCCTGTGGCTGAGAGATCCACCTTAATTCTGGGATTTAGGGAGGCTATTGCTTCCGCATCTTTGTCGTCTAGGTTTGGGATGACCAGTAAAATGTTCGATTTAGCACTCGCCATGGATTTTCGTATAAATCCTTTTATATTGTCCCATCCGGAGATTACTCCGGTTCCCACAACCTCGGCAAAGGCTAAGTCCTTAACCTGTTTTAAGGCTGAGATTGCCTTTTCCTTAGCATCCCTAATCTGACCTTCAACTTCTGTTTTCACCGGCTTAATGGTGGTGTCAACACCTGCAGCGTATCTGGTTGTTTGTTCCTTTAATGTATTTGAAACACCGGAAAGGGCGTTCTCTATTTTCCCCTTAGTTTCGTTTACTGTGGCCTTTCTTTTTGTGCCTTGTGCAGTTACTTGGTCTTGGATATTCTTTGAGGTGGTGAGTAAGCCTTTAGAAACATTACCACGGGTGGTATCAATTGCGGAATCTATTCCCGACTTTAATTTATCGAAACTGTCTTGAACCTCTCTGGTTGTTCCATCAACTGAAGCAGTTACTTGTGATTCAAAACTGGTAGAGAAGTTACCAAGCCCGGTTTCAATTGATTCCCGAAGCTTTCCCACATCCTTGTTTGTGTTCTCGGAGGATGAACCTATAGTTTCACTGGCCTTTATTTTCACTCGCTCTAAGGATTCTAAAACATTTGATTCTGTGGAGCTTAAAGAACTTTCTAGTTGCTCTTTAACGGATAAAACATGCTGATGTAATGTGTCTAGCTGATTAGCCACGTCAGAAAGAACGCTTTCCACATTGCTTCTTGAACGTGTGATTGAATCCTTTGCGGAGGAAGAGGAAGCATCAATGCTTGACCCTATCTCATTTTTCAATCCGCTCATGGTTGTCTGGAAATTTTTCAAACTTTCGTTGAGACTAGATGAAACTCTCGTTTTCAAATCATTTACTCTCTCACCGAGTAGCGTCTGCAAATCGCTTTTAAGCTCCAAATTTTTAGAGGCAAATTGGGTACCGGCTTTATCTACATCCTCACTGATTTTTTCATTTACCCGAATAAGCGCTGCAGAAAGGTTTTTTTCCTCGGTCGAAAATCCACCAGAAACACTACCAATAACTGTTTTAAGTACCGCCTCGTCCGAGATTAGAAAATCCTCCAAAGCTTTAAGCAACTCTATCCGGTAATTCGAGAACATGCCCCCTAAATCGGCAGCCAGCTTCTCAAGGTTCACCCGGGTTTCTTGATTTACATTAGTTAATTTTTCACCAATGAAACCTGTTAAATTATCAAGCTGCCGTGAAATCTCCTCAGCGTTCTTATCCACCTTCAATTTCATTTCTTCTATACTCTTTTTTAGAGTCTGCACCACCGCAACATCAGACATAGAATTCCTCCTAAAAACTGCGTTATACAATTACAACTAAGGTATCCATACACCTCATCAAAGAATCCGAAAGAGGAACCCATCTTAACTCAACTATTTATTTACACATTTTAATTAATAAGCTCATTGGAGTAAAGGGCTAAAATTTAAAAAAATTAATAAAAATATTTCAACAAGTTTATAATAGTTTTATAATAAAAATCTTTTTAACGGATATAATAGCTATTCATCTCTTATTTTATGATTAGGAACTAGGTGTATAAAGCCCTCCATGAGGAAATATCCCATAACAACCTTGACAAAACCCGGGCTTTGCCTCAAATCCCGAGCAATTTGTTTCACAGTTCTTTTTCCATCATTCGCAAAAAGAATTTCCACGCCTCGAGCACCATAAATCTTCTGAATTTTTTCAATCTGGTAAACACCCTTCATTAGAGCCTCCCATGCCCTAGGAGAAATCTGGTACATATCATTGTCTTGAATTTTTACCCTAAAGCTAATCAAGCCTTTCACTACAAGACTCCGAATCTCATCCAGAATTTCACTAATACTATAACCGCTCCTTGCAGATATTTCCTGCAGATTAGTCTCTGGAAGCTCTCTCAAAATTTTTAAAATTACAGACATTTTGGGACTTATTTGAATACTGTTACTGAGTTTTGAAAGCAGCTCCGGAACATACTGAGGTAGAATAGATTGAGAGGGAAACGCTTTAAAAACATCGTTCCTAAAATCCTCAAAAACACCTAGCTCACCCTTCCACCTCTCAATCTGAGAGGAAAACTTTTTTTCAAAAGTACTAATCAGATTTTTCAGTACCATCCTAGTTTCCGGAGTTTCCTGATCAGCAATAAGTAGACCGTAAACATTGTTCCCCCGCTCAACTATTAATTTGAAACTTCCGCGATCAATGGTTTTTAACCACTCATCACCCATTTTAGGTAAGAGTTCCTCGGAAAAAGAAACTATGGCTGAGATAAATCCAGACAACCTATCGGGGTCTACCTCAACACCACTAAACTTCTGATGATACATACACTTTCCAGAATCTCTCTCAATAAAGTACAAAGCATAAATGTTAGATCTATCATCGGTCAAATCTAGAACCCCCATAAGAGATAATTAAGTACACCCCTTGAGCTTTTTTCACCCTATTTCCGATTTTAGACCACCTAGATTATCACTCTGGAATCGAATTCCAGACCATACATTTTTGTAGACAGTTTTTCTTGAAACTAAATAAATTTATCGTTAGGACTTACGCAGTTGGGCTATAGGATGTATGTGGGGTTAGCCAAGTAAGTCCGGACTGCTTCTCGAATGATGCTCACCTTAGCCTTGTACCAGCTTACGCCGGTCCGCAGCCGGTACGCCTCCAACCGGA
>NZ_JBRAKS010000312.1:0-4391 GCF_052745115.1 Candidatus Jordarchaeum sp. | reverse complement strand
AGATTATTGTCAGACCAGATTGCCTGGCGTCGTAAGGATGGAAAAACTAAATTTGAGGAAGATGAGAGTGCCTACTCAAAATTGTGTGTCGGTTTTAAGGATTTCATTTTAAGAGTAGGAACCTTATCGCTCACTCCGCCCGGAGTTTTACCTAATTGTGTTACCTGGTGGATGGAGTGGCAAACAGATAATGTGGTGTTTCCTTATTTTGCATCGCCAGATCACGACGTAAATATTGACAAATGTAGGGCTAGGAACATAACTCTAGATATTAGAGCCCCGCTGGGCGGAGGCACATCCTGGCTCGATAAGGGCTGCCCTATCAACGGAACCGGTTTTCGTAGAGACCACCCCAAGTGTCCTCCAACCCTGGAAGAGTTTTACCGAATACTCTATAGTACCTATGTTAAAGATATTGGCGAGGAATTCGGAATAAAAACCAGGTTTAAACCCATAAATGATGTGGAAGTCTACTGTGATGATGGAGTATGGAGAAAGATCAGCATAGCCAGTGGAGTTCCTACTCCAGCCTACATGGCTGTGGGTGCCGGGATACAAATGACTCCTATTCCCTGGGAGAGAGTGGACGAAGTCATCATTCCGCCCCCGGAAAAGTTTGCAGACAAGGAAACCAAAACCCTGAGGGACAGATCCACTTGTCTAAACGAGGCCGTGGGCAGAGAAATAACACTAGACGAACTATCAGAAGTTCTAAAACACTCATGTGAAAAAGCTTTTGGAGTAACCATGGTGGAATGTGAAATTTTTTGGGACAAAGTTCCCATATACAATGCGGTAAAGGGCATGCTCACCGCTGACACCTGGTTCTGGGACCGCTCGGAAGCCCAAAAATTTAAGGAAACCCCAATAACGGGTGGCGTTAAAAAGGGTGAGGCACGAGTTAAAATACCCCAGGGTCCTTTTGTGCGAGCGGTTGTGTTAACGGAAAAAGATAAGATAATTAATCTGCTGATTTCTGGTTCCTTGCACGCGTCTCCATTGATACCGGAATCCCCGGTGCACAAGATTGAAAGAGAGATTCAAGGAGCTCCCATTAAAAAAGAAGCTGTTCAAGAAAAAGTGGAAAAAGTTCTTAGCATGGAAGGACAGGAAATTCCCAACATCACCTCAGGGCAATTAGCCGACCTTATTATGAGAGCTTGTGAAGTAGCATCCTAATTAATCCGGGTAAACAGATACTGTTTAGAACTTGTTATCACTCAGTCTAGTGGTAGTTCCTTTATTTTTGAATTTCTTCTTCTTAGTTCTGCATCCACCTCTTTTTTCAGTATCCACGCTACTTCCCTAGCTAGTGATGCTATTTCTGGATGATCAATTTTATCTCCAATTTTAATCGCTTTCTCAAAATATTCCAGCGCTTTCTTCAGATTCCATAATCTCTCATAAATTTGACCAATCTGTTTATAGGACTGAAACTGTTTAACCTTATCCTTAGCTTTTCTAGAAACTTTTTCAGCTTCCTGCGCATATTCCAAGGCTCCATTCAGTTCGTTCTTATCCATTAACAGATTAGTTAAAAGGAATAAATTCTCTAAAAGGTTAGGCCAATCCTTCAACTTTCTATCCAGTTCTATAGCGTTTTTATAACAGGTTTCAGCCTTGTCCCATTCCTCGTAAAAAGTGTAAACATTTCCCATTTGTCTGTAGCATCTTGCCATTTCGGACTTTAATCCTTTTTCGGTAAAGATTTCTGAAGCTTTTTCAAATCTTCTAAGAGCTCTCTCCCCTTCACCTTGTGATAAGAGTTTAACTCCACTCAAAAATAGGATCTTGGCAGCACTCTCCTCAAGCCCAGCCTTGGACGAACTCATCTCCCTACCTTCCTTTTATGGAATAAGCATCTAAATGCCTTTTTTTATATCTTCCTAATTAATTTTTAGTAAGAAGAAACGGATGCCTAAATATTTTTAAAACCAGTTTTTATCTATAGTCTTCTCTTGGTGGACAGAACACATCTATGATTATAGATTCTTCGATTAATTCTGCAGAGTGGTCGATATTTGGTTTTATGTAGTAACTGTCTCCCGTTCCTAATAGGTATTTTTTTTCTCCGATTCTTAGTTTAACTTTTCCTTTTACCACGTATCCCACTTGTTCGTGGGGGTGGGTATGCGCGGGTACTATTGCTCCTTTTTGAAAGGTAAATTCGCACAACATCATTTTTTCTCCCAGTGCTAAGTTTTTGCGCCAAACTCCTTCCAACATTTCTACGGTCTTTGCTTGTGCTGATTTTACTATCACGGTTCTGCACCACCGATAATTATTTTGATAATGCTTTTTCCAAGTTTATGTTCTTCTATGTTTTAAAATCTATCCTTTGCCTCTCTTTTGGTATGCATCACTTTTCTTCAGACTTCTGGTGAGTTATTTGCGTTTTACATTGTATTTAATGGGCTTTGATTTGTTTAAAGTATTACTTTTTAAGAAAAATTTATTACTCAAAGTGGGCACCGTTTTCATCAAACTTATGGGGCAATTATCTAGCTAAAATAGGAGAATATTTTAATGGTTTTGATAGCCATTTTTCGGGACTCGAAATTTGAATTCCGAATCTATTTGAAGAGTTTTGATTCAAGATCGGAGGTTTATTTTTGAAGAACCCTATCGGTATGGCTGGACTATTGACTTTTTTCAGAGACACTCTGCTTACTGAGAGAACCACGAATATGGTTTCCGCAGTACATCGACGTGATACCCGTATTAAACTAGTTTCATTGTTGTTGATAATTATCTGTGCGGTGATTTTAGAAAATATCATTTTTTTGGGAGTTCTATTTATAATTCTCATAAGCTTGGTTTTGCTTTCTAGAATTCCATTAAAGTTGTACATTGTTCGGGCATCCTTTATTCCTCTTTTCACCGTTCTTATTGCATTGCCTCTGCCCTTCATTGTTCCCGGAAACATCTTAACTATTATACCTACTTTCGGTTTCAATTATCTTACGGTTTCTTTTGAGGGCCTCTATCGAACCATAGTTTTTGTTTCAAGGGTGTGGATATCTGTGGGAGCGGCGGTTCTCTTGGTTTCAACTAGTAAATTTTCAGATATAGCTATGGCTCTGAGAAAAATGGGTGCACCTGAAATTCTCACGACACTTCTCCTAATTACTTATCGCTACATTTTCTTATTTGCGGATGAAGCACTTTCCATGGTTCAGGCAAGAAACATGAGAAACTTCGGAAAAGAGGTTTTCATAAAAAGGATAAAGGTTGTGGGACAAATGATAGGAACACTTTTCCTAAGAGCGTTTGAAAGGGGAGAGCAAGTATACTACGCCATGCTTTCGAGAGGATATGTTGGAAAGCTAGAAAGCCATACCAAGCTAAAAATTGGTAAAACTGATGTAGTTTTCCTATGTTTAATTTTTACTATCATTCTCAGCTTAATCCTTATGGATCTAATGGCTTTTAATTTCACGACTTTGAATCACTCATACCTCACCTACATTATAATAGATTTAGTAGTAGAAAAGGTGTATATCTTCACCGACTTTACTAGAACTTTTTGGGGGTTACTAGTTGTCTGAGTTAGCAGTCAATGTAAAAAATCTGAAGTATAAGTATCCCGATGAGTCTTGGGCTTTAAAAGATGTAAGCCTAGAGGTATCTGTTGGAGAATCAATTCTACTACTCGGAATAAGTGGAGTTGGAAAATCAACTCTGCTCATGAATCTTAACGGTCTCCTTACACCAACAGAGGGCACTGTACAAATTTTCGGGAAAAAAGTCGTAGAGAAAAACCTTAAAGAAATAAGACGAAGAGTCGGCTTCGTCTTCCAGAACCCTGAGAACCAACTATTCTGCCCCACACTTTGGGACGACGTTGCGTTTGGACCTGTAAATCTTGGCTTCCCCCCAGAACAGGTGGAAGAACGAGTTGAAAAAGCCCTTAAACTCGTAGGCTTAACAACCTATGCTGAGAAAGCCCCTCACCACTTGAGTTTCGGTGAGAAGAGAAGAGCGGCCATAGCCACCATTCTCTCTATGGAACCAGAAATTCTCCTACTGGACGAGCCCACCGCAAACTTGGATCCGAGAAGCGTAGAGAACATCATCAAAATCTTAAGAGAAATATCGTCAAAAGGAAAAACTATTATCATAGCCACCCACGACGTAAACACTTTACCCCAAATCACAGACAGAACCATCATAATGTATAATGGAAAAATCAAAGCTAAGGGACACACCAAAGAACTGCTCGCAGACTATGAGATTCTGGAAAAGTATGGTCTAAAACTGCCCATAATTGGACAATTATTTCACAAACTAGAATCCGATCACAAATTATCCTTTGATACTAGCCTTCCAATAACGATTAACTCTGCAGAGCAAAAAATCATGGAATTAATTAACAGAAATAAATAATAGAT
>NZ_JBRAKS010000311.1:0-4521 GCF_052745115.1 Candidatus Jordarchaeum sp. | reverse complement strand
AAACTAACCTACCATGTCTCCATGTAAAGATATGTTAAGTTTTAGTGACCAGGATATGGAATCAATTCTCAAATTAGAGGAAAACTCAAGGGTCAGAGCACTATGGGCTTTTTTCTAGTTCTTCTAGAATGGCGGACAGTGTTTCTTCTCTTATCCTGTAACCCTTCTTCACAAGTTTCAGAACATCTTCCTTCATTTGTTTCTTAGATATTATCCCTTGTCTAACAGCGAGTGATAGGACTCCTATTGTCCCCAAGGGTTTAAGTGCATGTATCTCTGCTGCAATTCTGGCTTTTCTCTCATCCGCTAAAACTGTTGAGATTTTCTCTCTTAACGCTAGTTGAATGGTCTCCTTTTCCCCCTCACCTATTGGAAACTCTTTTAAAAACTGTTTTTCCAAACCAACTCTCTTAACCTTTATAAAACCCGTTTGAACCTGCTCGTATATTAGGTTCGCATCCTCATACCCCAACTCTCTGCCTCTTATCACTGTTTCTTGGTAAACTCGATTTGGTACCAGAATTTCCTGAAAGAGTTGAGGTAGCAGTCTTATTTGTTTCAATTTCGCTAAATATATTAGAGGAGAAGCATTACTGACCGCCTTCATCTCTTCTCACTCAGAGCCTTGATGTCTTCTGCCAACTCGTCCTCCGTGTAGTCCATGTAGATGCCGTACTCCTTGATTTTGTCAATCATCTCCCATAATGAAACATTAGCTATGCTTGCAGCCTTCCACAGGGAAACCTTCCTCTCCCGGTACATCGCAAGGGCCTTTTCCATTCTCCACTTTTCTAACCCCAACTTTATAAGTTCAGTCATCGCCTTTGTTTTCGACTCTCCCCTCTCCTTACTGTACTGTTGAATCTGTTTATGAAGATCCTCATCCAACCTTATTGAAATCATCCTTTTTGGCGAAATCTCCGACATTGTATCACCAACTATATTATTTGTAATACAAAATATAAAAATAACCTAATACGTCATCACAAATTTAACCATCCCAGATTTTCCCCGCTTTTTAAAGAATACTAAGACAACTCATCATAAAGATCTACAAGTTCCCCCCTCACCGAATAAGTAATTATTTTTTCATAAATTGAATTGTTTTTAAAGCGTATCAAACCGTGAGACCTAATTCTCTTTTAGCTATTTTTTGGACCTTACGCGCTCCTCTTCTTTTTTCCAAGCTTCTTTAATCATTCTACCCAACCCACTTACATTATCATTCCTCTGACTCAAAATTCGATCTATTTTAGTCTTTGCAGTCTTTTTAGGTTCCCCCTTAATCCCAAATTTATACCTAATATCTCCAAATAGATAATAACCTACTCCTATTGCTAAAATCAAGTGGAGAATGTTAGTTATAGCCAACATCAAACCTACACCCAATGTTCCGATAATGGCGAATACCGAAAGTGCGTTTATATTGAAGAAAATATATTCCAAACTAACACATTTTAAATTTAAAACTGCAAAAAATGAGCTATAGGCAAAGAATATTATGGTGAATATTCTAGCTCAGTTCTTCATCCGAATAAGTCCCACAGAAACTATAACTAAAATTACGCTTAGGAGCGGGTAGAAAATCAACTGCAACCACAACCACAGGGAAAAGGACCATAAAATTAAGTACATCAACGGAAATATCATAGCCTCGACAAGAGAATTCCACGCTGGATTCCAGAAAAAACTCCCAAGAGGATACCATAATAATTGAATACCATAAAAGGGGTATCTTATTATGTAATAAGAAACCATTACATCAGGTGTTGATACTATAGGCAGCGCGTAAGGATTCTGAATAATTGTAAAGAAAAACATTGTAATAAGAACGTTTCCAAGTACTATCAATAGAAGAAAAATAACAATAAAGACTATACCAGCAGTAATACCCTTAATATTTTTAGATTTATTTTTCTTATTCGAACTCATATCTCATTTATCTCTCCCCAAACTCGTATTTCACATCTCCTAAAAAGTAGACAATTATAGCTATTCCAAACAATATGAAGGGGACACTAAGCAGAGTAATTGCACTTAAGAATACTATTGGAATGAAAAAGAAAATACCGATTATTATATATGCTACGCCCATTGTCAACGCAAGATATCGTCCCCAGTTCATCAGCCTTAGCAAGCCGTAACTTGAGGTAATACTTATTGGTGCTAGAATTAGTCCAAACCACATCATCATTTTGAGAAATAAAACTTCAATTGACCAAAAATGCAAAGCTGAATAACCAGGTGGTCCACCCATAGGAGTAAGACCAGTTATTAAAATGAAATAAATCGCATATGCGTCTCCCCAGTACTGGATAACTTCTGGTGGAGGCTGCACCATCCCAATAACTATCATTAATGCAGCGACTATTAAGAAAATTAGGGAAAATGCAACTACACCAGCAGGTCTGTGAATTTCCTTATGTTTAACAGAATCTTTATCTTTACTCAAATTCATAATTCAAACCCACCAAGATTAAAATCAGGGTTTTAATACGCAGTGTGATAGTGAGTATAGTAAATGTAACAGCGAATATGTACAGTTATTTATCCACATCTTCGCAGGTTTAATGGAAAGCGTCCCTAAACCCTTGATTCTTATAATAATTTCATCTTATTAATTATCTTTTAGATTTGTGCAAAAACCCTGATTCCGTGATTTTTACTGTTACTCCCAGGTTTGGCAAGGTTAATTCAACAGAAATCAAAAATTTAAAGTTGTGTGTCTTTGAGGATTATGGTAAAATAGAAAAGGTAAAAATACTATGAAAACCTATGGTGGAAATGAAGGAAAGGAAGGAGAGTTATCTTCGCAAAATTCAATCTATTCAAGAGAACATTAAATCCGTTAAAGAGTGGCTGGTGGAAACAACGCTTGAAAAGTTTTTAGGGGATAAAAAGACTCGTTTAGCAGTGTTTAAGGCATTTCAGGAAGTGGTAGAAACCTGCATGGATTTGGCAGCTATGCTGGTTAGAGACCGTGGAGTTCCACCTAAGGATGATTATACTAACTTGGAAACGTTAAGAGAAGAAAAAGTAATATCTGACAAGATGGAGGATATTTTAGCGGAGGCTAATGGTCTACGCAACTGGATAATCCACAGATACAATAAGCTGGAGGAAGAAGAAGCTTACAAAGCGATGCTGAGACTCATAACTCCCCTAGAGGGGTTCATAGGAGTTGTAAAAAAGTGGATTTAGTGGAGAAAGTTAAGAGGGATTTCGGATTCCTAACCGATCGCCGTGATGTTCTAGCCGTGCTTCTTTACGGCTCTCAGGCTTCAGGTGAGTCCACTCCGAGGAGCGATGTGGATATCTGCGTGGTTGCCCCGGAGGCAGACCGCGACTCTCTTTTTAGAACTATTTTAAGGCATGTTAGGGAACCGTATGATGTCAAGATATTTGAATCTTTACCAATGTACTTGAAAATTCAGGTGATCAGAAACCACATCGTAGTCTATGCAAGAGAGGTCCTAGACTTGTACGAGTACTTCTACACCTACAGGAAACTCTGGAAGGATCAAGAGAGGCGGAATACACTAACAAAAGAAGATATAGAAACCCTCCTCAAATGAAAGTAAACCATTTAACAAAAACAGATGATAAAAGTTAATGGCAGTTAATATTTAAAAAACGCTCCTCATCGTTATAATTAATTTTTTGTACTTGCAAAAAACTCTAAAAATTGATTCGATTTGCGATTATTATTTATTTGGTTATTTCCAGAAAAAGAAATTGTTAATTTACAATTTCCTTTCTTATACTCTATGACCCATTCTATTTTACGGAAGTTTGGAGATAAAGATGGATGATTTTTAAATTGGTTTCTTTAGAGCTTGCGCTATTTTATCCGTTATTCCTTCGGGTTTCGGAGGAATTTTATAGATAATTCCTTTTTCGGTTAACTTTGTGTTTGGGAGAATTTTTTCGTTGATGAGTCTCCAGATAATTTTCTCGATTATTTTAGGGTTTATTTCCAAGTCTGAGGCTATTTTTTGGACGTCGATGCGGTCAGATTTTTCTAGTTCCTTATTTACGTAGTCCTGTAATGATATTTTGAGGTAAAGGTAATCGTTAATTAAGTTGAAGTATAGAATGGATTTCTGTTTTGCGGGTTTTATCATTCTTGTGAGGATAGTCTTAAAGATATCCTTTTTGAGATATGTGAGACCTAAAGCTTCTTGTAGCTCTGAAAGGGGTACTATTGAGAATTTTGCTGATTTGATTTTTTCTGTAAAAAGAGGGAGGGAGGCACGGATTAAACGGTTTGAGAACCTTCTAAACATAAATCCCACAATGTATATTATTACCCAGAAAAAAAATAGTACAAATAAGAAGAATATCAAAAATAGGGGATCGAATTGATAAAATAATTCATTGTAACTGGAGAGGATAGGAAACTCCATTGTAATGTAAAAATTATCTAAAGCAGGATTTATGATAGAAACCATTGAAGGAATCATAAAAAATATAAGTGTATAAGATAGTAAAGTTAGTGCCCCATAGGAAGTGATTATTGCT
>NZ_JBRAKS010000310.1:0-4532 GCF_052745115.1 Candidatus Jordarchaeum sp. | reverse complement strand
CCCATTTAAGCAACAGAGCAGTACCACCAGCTCAATAATTAGTTTCTAACTTCTTATGCATCAATGTTTATTTTTAAAGCAAAGTTTTATTCAATGAAATAGCGAATTATACAATAGAAACTAATTATATTCTTGCTGAGAAAAGCAAAATTTACTATATATCATTGTACCCGTAAATATATAAAGCAAACTCAAACCCGGGAGAGATGGTATGAATATCATATTGGTGATGTCCGATAGCTTTCGCTATGATAACCTCTCATGTTATGGAGATACAAAGGTAAAAACACCACGATTGGACAGGTTTGCAAAGGAAGCGTTTATCTTTAACAATGCCTACCTCGGTTCCTTTCCAACCATACCCAATCGCCTTGACATAATGAGTGGGCGTTTCAGCTTCATAGATAAGGAATGGCAGCCCCTACCGCGTGAAACCGTAACCCTGCAACAAGTACTAAGTGCCTCAGGTTTTATAACACAGATGATTGCAGATAATCCCCATCTTGTGGAAATGGGCTTCAATTACGAAAGGGGATTCAGTGCATGGGAATGGATCCGTGGTCAGGAGACAGATAAATGGAAAACAGCTCCCAGAAATATAAAATTACCTGATATAGGGAAAAAACTTCGTACACCAACCTTCATTCAAAGCTATCTGCGAAATACTGCATGGTGGAAAACCGAGGAAGATCGTTTTGCACCACGTACAATAAATGCTGCCTGCAAATGGCTTGAGGAAAATCAGGACCAGGAAAAATTTTTCCTTTATATAGACTTATTTGATCCCCATGAACCCTGGGATGCACCAGAAAGATATTTAAAGTTATATGAAACAAATTATGAAGGTGAGAATCTGATCTATCCGAATTATGGGTTCTGGGAGGAAATCTTCACAGAAGATGAGTTGAACCATATCCATGCATTATACATGGCAGAGGCAAGCATGGTGGATCACTGGTTCGGTGTTTTGCTGGATAAAATAGAAGAATTAGGAATGAATGAAGACACGGCTGTGATTTTTACAAGTGACCATGGTTACCTTTTTGGTGAACATGGACTAACTGGAAAATCACTTTTCCCTGAAGTAGATGGAAAAATATTCTATGAAGCAATACCAATGTACGATGAAATTCGCCGCATCCCGTTATTAATTCGCTTACCGGGGCAAAATAAAAGGCAAAGAATCGATTCACTGGTACAGGCTCCAGATCTGATGCCAACCATTCTTGAGATGGCGGGGCTCGTATCAACCCGGACAATCGAGGGAAAGTCTGAAATACAGGCCCTGCAGTGCGGGGTGTTTTATACAGAGGAATGGGAGTTCAACCCAGAAAATATTCACGGAATTTCTCTTATGCCTCTCATGAAAGGTGAGAAAGAAAAGCTGCGAGATATTGCTGTATGCTCAAATACACTTGTTCATCATACACCGATACTTGCTCGATGCGCAATTGTCACAGAGGATGGTTGGTGCCTTCACTATGCAGGTAACTATGAAAAAACAACTAAAGGTGGTGGCCTCTTTACACTGAAACTCATAAATCCAGAAGGCTCTCGCATTCCACCAGATCCAGAGCTATACTATATACCCGATGATCCGAAAGAGTCTGAAAACCTGATAGATAAAAATGAAAGCCTTGCCAGAGAGATACATCATCGATATATAAAATGGCTTGAGGAAGCAGGGACGCCCGAGGAACACCTTGCAGGAAGACGTAAGTTTCGTTAAGGTCACTTGATAAAATCCTTAATGAGTTAAAATAAATCTTCAATCATAATAGTCCATATTGACTTTTAGAATTTTACATAAAAATCATTTCATTGCATTTAAATAGATAGTATTTAATAGTGATAAAAACATAAAAGTTATGCTAAAACCAGGAATAAAAGCACCAGACTTTAACCTGCAGGCAATCAACTCCAGCAAAACCTTATCATTAAACAAGCTTAACTGGAAATGGAGAGTTTTGATTTTCGTTCCAGCAAACTTTTTAACTGAAACAAATGAGAAAATTTTTCAATACGAGGGGAGAGGAGATGAGTTTAGAAAACACGGTGCATTTGTTTCAGGCATAACAAATGCAGGTGAAAATAAATTAAACCTCTCTTCGATTACAAATATATCTTTCCCAATTTTATCTGATAATACCGGTTCTGTAGCATTGCAGTATAGAGCAATTTCAAATAATGGTATTATCCACCCGGCTGTATTTATCGTTGATGATCAAAACACGATCCGGAAGGTATTCGAGGCATCTAAATATCCCGACCTGCCAAATCCAGCAGCGGTCATAAGAGCTTTGATTCAATTAGAAAACACTCCAGTCCCGGACCCTGTCACCGAAAAGGACTGGCAGCTTGGTCCCTCCAGTGCCCCTATCACAATAATTGAGTACGGCGACTATCAATGTAAGCTTTGTGCTGAAAGTTTTGCAATTCTTGACTCAATACTCCCCCTCTATGAGGGAAAGGTCAGGCTTGTTCACAGGCATCTACCATTAAGGCATTCACACCCACAATCCCAGATTGCCGCTGAGGCTACAGAGGCGGCTGGAAAACAGGGAAAGTTCTGGGAAATGCACAGACTTCTTTTCAAATCCACTGACGCTCTGGAAATGGAGAATCTAATAGAATATGCCAGGAGAATATCTCTGGATGTTGATAAGTTCATACACGATCTAAAAAGTGGAGCATACAGGGAATCAGTAGATGATGATTTTAAAAGAGCCATCAAAAACAAGATAAAGCTTCCACCTGCATTATTTATCAATAGCATACTATTTGAAGGACCAAGAACAAAAGAAACAATATGCACAAGAATAGAAGAGCTTCTTTCCTGTATTGATGATTTTTAATTGTTTTATTAGTATCTTCAAGTAAAACGTTCCAAAATTAAAATACTAGGGGGGATAAAAACAATGGCCAGAAAGATAGCAAATGTAATCTTAATCATTTTTATTTCTGCTCTGAGCTTTCTGCTTTTCTTCGCAGGAGGGGAGAAAAAAGAGGAGAAAATACATCTTGTTTTTCGACAGTGCGACACTCCTACAGAGGCTGCAGGCTTAAAGGACGCTATCGAGTATTATAACCAGCAAAATCCACATGTTTATGTTGATTTTGAAACAGTTCCCTGGTCTGATGCCAGGACTCAAATATTGAGAGAAGCCGCTGCGGGAACAGGTGCAGATGTTGTGCACAGTGCTTTTGTCTGGACAAGGGACCTGGGCATTGCGGGAGCATTTCGAGAATTAGATTCGCTGATGGAAGCAGACCCACTTCCCAATCCACTGGATGATTTTATCGCTGTAGAACTGACCGAATACGAAGGAAAGCATTACGGTATACCCTGGACAACCGATACATGGTGTCTTGTGTACAGGGAAGATATACTGAAGGAGGCTGGATTTTCTGCTCTGCCTGAAACCTATACCTGGGAAGATCTTAAAAAGATCAGCAAAACAATAAAAGAGAAAACCGGGAAATACGGATTTGCTTTTCCTGCCGGTAGTGGGTCAGGAGGTACAGTGTGGTTTCTGGCTAACTGGTACTGGTGGTCCAATGGTCTGAATCTGGTACAGAGAGACCCTGCTGGTAACTACGTTATCGGGCTCACAGTGGCTGACGTAGTTGAGGTTATGAAATACCTCCACTCTTTTTTGCTTGAAGGTCATTCACCTGAATCAATGCTCGGAATAAGTTCTTGGGCAGATCCAGAAATAATAAACAATCTGGTAGAAGGAAGACAGGCAATAGGTGTTATGCCGCCATTCACCTTAAAAGTTATCCTTGAGCGCTTAAAAGGAACAGATATAAGTGTAGTTTCAGCAATGCTACCAAAAGGCACGCTAAAAAGTACTTCCCATCTTGGTGGAAGAACGCTGGGGATTAACTCTGCAACAAAACATCCGGAAGAGGCCTGGAAGCTTTTAAAGTTCATGCTGTCCGAAAAAATCTTCAGAGATTATTATAAGGGGCAATTTCCTGCGCAGAAGTCTCTTCTTAAAAAAATCGATTTCGGGAAGGCATTCAACGCATATCCAAAACAGCTTGCCCAGGCAAGAGTATGGGGAGACTATTCAACAAGCCCGGCTCCAATTGGCTCAATGTGGGATGCAACCAATAAAGAGTTTGGAGCAGCCTTCGTTGGTCAGAAAACCTACGAAGAGGCAGCAAAGGATCTGTTGAAGACAGTGCAGGACCTATTATCGGGGAAATAGAAGCAGAACATATCGCAGAAACAAAGCGTAAAAATTAAGTCCTCAGGTCAAGAGATCTCATTATAAGACAGAGTATTTCTTTAATCATTCTAAAAGATATTGAGATACGGTCAAAGGACAATAGATAATATTCCAACATGACCCTGCGTTTTAAAAAAAGCTTTTATATCTTGCTGATGCTACTACCAGCCTTTTTCTTTCTATTCTTATTCTATGTCTATCCAATTCTATTCAATATAAAAATCAGTTTTACAGATTTAAATTTTTTAAGAATATCAGAGAAACCAAAATTCGTTGGTCTATCAAATTACCTGG
>NZ_JBRAKS010000309.1:0-4593 GCF_052745115.1 Candidatus Jordarchaeum sp. | reverse complement strand
AAAGGCTACAAATTCAACATATCAATAGATAAATACTTTGCTGAATGACTACGGTACGGGGCCGGGATTATCCTTAGAGTTGACCGGGGAATTTGGATTGAGAAGAGGGTTAAATGGAGCAAGTATTTGATTGTTTGATGCTAGGATAGGCGCCGCTACTAATATGGTCAAGAATAGAATAAGCGCTAAACCTAATGTGTGCTTTCTATTTATAGTGTGAAACAAATCTTTCCACCATTGAGAGTAGTTCACTATTTTTCTGAGAATCGCTTTTTCAAGTACTGCTTTCTGTAATAATTCTTACTTTCCCCATTTGGGAATTTTACACTTGCTTAATTAAAAAAATGGCAAAAGACGTATTTATTGTTTGTGTATACTATTGCCCGACGCCATGCTTCTTGTTGGTGAAGGTGTAGTTTTTTGGAGACTCTTTTTCTCTTTTTGAAGTTAATGGTGAAGGGCTTCTTTGGGCTTCTTTTCCTAAAATAAGACTTGGACGATGGATGATATTGTAGACCGAGTGGAGAACCCGGTTCCACTTGCGGTCGCCTTCCTAGTGTACTGATGTAGTTGCTACCATCTTTTATTTTATCGTTTAAATTAGCCTAAAACCTTGCAAACATTTCCCAAAAAAATTTTTCGAACACTGTTTTGCCCTAACACTCGCCAAACCATAGGAAGTGGGGAGAAAAAGAATTTTTCTTATGCTTTCTAAATGTGGGGCTTATGTGTTTTTTGAAAAATTGTTTGGTTTTGGATGTTTCGAATTGGGGGAAAATGGGGGGGTTGTGTGTTGATTGGTGTTGGTTTATAGTTTTGTTGTTATTTGTTTTTTGGAGTCTTTCTATTCGTTGTTTGGTGTGTTTTTTGTTATAGTTGGAATGTGGTGTAGTATAGCCATTTTGCTAGGAAGATGAGTACTGCTGGTGGTATTTGGGTTATTAGGGGGATTATTGTTTTTAGTCGGCTGGTTTTTTTGGAGGGGTTGAACGTGTAGAGGGTGAGGCTGGGGTAGTGGACGCTGATCTCCATGGTTTTTGCCAGTTCCTGAACGTCGCCCAGTTTTTTGTCGATTTCACTTAGGTTTTTTAGGATGTCTTGGGTTTTCTTTTGGTTTATTGCTTTTAGGAGGTTGGTGGTGATGGTTTTGGCGCGGTTTAGGGGTTCTTTTTCGTTTTGTAGGAGGGCGAGGTATAGTGTGGTTAGGGGGGGTTCGAGGTTGAATTCTTCTAGTTCTTTCATGTTTTTTGACAGGGTGTGGTTTAGTAGGATGTATAGCATGAAGTGTGCTTGCTCGATTTTTTTGATGTCTTCTTCTTGGTATCCTTCTTTGATGTTGCTGATTATGTTTAGGCAGGCTTGGCTTAGGGTTTCCTCACTGTCGAGTATGGGGTGGAGCAAGTACAGGATACCCAGAGCGGAGATTATTATTATGGAGTATCTTGTAAGAGTTAGGAATGTCGTGGTGTATTGTAGGAACATTCCGTACCATACTAGGAAGGTTAGGGCGATTAGTGCGATTAGGGTTAGGTACTGTAGGATTAGAGCGGTTGAGGCGATTTTCTTGTTGATTTTCCAGTGTTGGATTATTTTTGTGCTGTTTTTTTCTTCTTCAGATTCTTTTAGGGTGTTTTTGGTTAGGGTTTGGGAGATTTTGATGGAGACTAGTGCTGTTGCGGATAGTATGGTGGTGAAGATTAGGGTTTTGACTGCGAATTCTCCTGTGAATATGATGTTGTTGTTTATGAAGAATGAGTACCATTTCCCATCATAGGGGTTGAGGGTGATTATCAATAGGAAGTAGGGATTAAATGCATAGTTTGTGGTTGGGTAGAATATTAAAAGCATGGCTATTAGTGTGAATAGGCTCATGTATTTTGGGTCTTCAGTGAGTTTCTTGAGAGCGGTGAGTATGGGATTCATGCCTTTTGATTTGTTTTATAGTTGTAATAAATTTTGCGTTTTGTTCGGTGAATCCTTTTCTGTTTGACTGGTAACCTACAGGGGTTGTTATTTTTTTATAAGTGGTTTTTTGAGTTTTTCTTTGACAAGACTAAAGTTGTTTGATGGTGTTTCTGATGAGCGTTTTTTCCTTTTTTAGATATTAAAGTATGGTTTTGGTTTTCCAATATTTTTTTAGGGTGTGGAAATTTTGTGTTGATGGGGGGAAAAACTTATTAGTGATTGTAGCTATCTGAAGAAGTAATTATATTTAATTACAGAATTATTCGGATAAAGCAGAAGAAGAGTATGAAATATTGATGGGGTTAAAGCCTGTTATTCGTTTTGCATCGCATTTATATAGGCTTTAACTAAATTGGTGCAGTCTGTCAATAAGGCATTTTCTTTTGCATTTTTCTCAATGTCTGTAATCGTTTTTAATATAAAGTTGTGGAGTTTTTCGTAAAGTTTTTCGCATTCATCGAGCGTAACCTCTCTTTCGTATTGATCTTCAGCTATGTTGCTGAATATTTCTGAAAGAATGAAGAGAGGTACTACGTATTTTTTAGGTGAGTCATTTATAATTTTCCATATTTTCTGTGATAACTCACTAAGAGGATGATGACCTCCTATTGTCTTGCAAGAGGCGTGTTGTAGGTAGGTTTGTTTTATGTGCGTGATCTCTTGTTTAATACTTTTCTTGTTGTTCATGGTTTTTCCGCCTAGACTCCGAATTCGCTTTTTTTAAACAATGCGTCGAAAGCCACGCCCATTTGTTTCAAATTTTCATGTGCTCCGGATTCTCTATCGACAACTGATAGCACCTTGGCAACTTTACAGTTGAGATTTTGAACTTCTTTTATTGCTTTAATTACAGAGCCTCCCTTGGTGGTGACGTCGTCAACGATTATCACCTTTTCGCCTTCTTTTAGGTTGCCTTCAATGGTTTTTCTTGTTCCTCTTTTTTTGGGCTCTTTTCTAACAAAAAAACCATATAATGGTCTACTGGATTTCCAACTTATCAAGCATAGAGCGGTAACAAGGGGAATAGCCCCAGCCTCTAATCCTCCCACATATTTGACATCACAGTCCTTAATTTTTTCAAACAAACATTTGGCTATTAGATTTGCTCCCTCAGGGTCTAATAAGACCGTCTTCATGTCGAAAAAATAAGTGCTTTTGCCACCCGAAGCCAACTCAAATCCGTTTACCTCAGCAGTTAGAAGCGACTTGTCTCTTATAATTTGTTTGAGTCTTTCCCTTTCCTGATACGCCCCACTCGCATTTTCGCTCTCGTCTAATGCGAACTCTTTGAGGACATCAAACCCCATATATCTCACCTTTATGGATCAGAATCCAATATACTTTTTATGCTATATGTATTTATTCAGAACAGTTACAGTATATTATTTTTAAGTCTTTTTAAAGTTTCATGCCGTATTATTTTAAACGAAAATATAAATTAAATGACAAAGTTATAGGTAATTCATATATCTAGTAATTTGAAAGTATATATGAATCTATGTACCTCCCTTTTATGGTAATATATCTACCGTACTTCTTATATAAATTCTTTACCTTTACTTCCCTACGCACGATGTAATAGTTATGTTTTTTGCATGGGGGTATGTGTTTTTGTTTGTTGGCTGCTTGTAAAGGGGGCGTTATTAAGCCTTCTTTTCCAAATCCAAACCCTATTATGGGAGTTAAGCAGGACTCTTTCACATACCCAAAATCAAAAATACATATCCCTTACTTTGTGCCACTTCCCTATCACTTTTTATCTGAGGGAAATTCCATGCAAAGCAGTAAATTTTCTTTCTTCTTGGTAGCTGAACTTCAACTTAAGATATTATGAGGAGATAGATATATCGCGAGCTTCGAAGCCTTTTTCATGTACTAAACTTGGGAATATGCTTATATATATAATTATATTTAATTAATATCTAATTATATTTAATTATAAACCAATCTGGTCCTTGATTGAAACCGAAACCAGTTGGAGAAATACAATAGCAAGTGTAACAATAACTTCTAAAGGTGAAAAGCTTTCAGAGTCCAAAGTTCAGGGATTTCGCCAAAGCTTTTCAGCATTCGGCAGAACTCCTTAGCTGTGGGGGTTTCGGTCAAGCCATATTGTTCGGATACGTTACGGTTTTTCGATGGTATGTTTGTGAACGGATTCCATGTAAGAGATGATGTGGATGGTTGAGTACACGGTGTATGTGTTAATTGTTATTGTTATTATGGCTTTGTTGGCGGAGATTATAGATTCCGGTTTGGGTATGATGTATGGGACGACTCTGAGTCCGATTCTGATCACCGTAGGTTTTAGTCCGTTGGCAGTCATTCCCGGCATATTGGTTTCACAGGCACTGGGGGGATTAACGGGAACCATATTTCACCACAAGTATAAGAACGCTGATTTCAGCCTCAAGTCACAGCACTTCAAAGTGGTTCTAGCCATTGTTCTACCGGGGTTATTAGCGGTGTTATTGGGGGTTCACAACAGTAGAAAGATTTAATGATAAATAATACCATTCTTGGACTTTAATCATGAACCCAAACATCCGCAGAGACGTCTAATACAAGGCTACAACCATATGCCCACAAGAACCAAGTCGGCAATCAGCGTGGAGAACAAAAATCCGC
>NZ_JBRAKS010000308.1:0-4605 GCF_052745115.1 Candidatus Jordarchaeum sp. | reverse complement strand
ATAAACTGACAATTAACAGAATAGAAAAACAGTTAATAAAGCGGGGATACTGTAATGAAGATCTTTCCGATGATAAAATCATGATTATAGAAGAAAGATGCATAGGTTGCGGGATATGCTCTCATAAATGCCCCCAAGAAGCCATAACCATGGTGAGGGTAAGGGAAGAAATTCCCGAAGAAAAAATTAGTGGCACAATGATAAGATTTGACAAGGAGAGAGTGCACTAATTTATCTATTAACTAATAACGAAGGATTTCTATTATACGCTTGAGATTTTAATTTGGCTTCTTAAGAAGGGCTCTTAGTATTATTGTTGCAGCCTTTTTATCTAATGGTTCGTTGTTATTTCCACACTTTGGAGAATAAATACAGGAGGGACAACCGTCTTCACACTCGCAGCTCTCAATTAGCTCTAGGGTATTACTTGCCAATTCTTGGAAGAGCTGGTAATTTTTCTCATTTATTCCAATGCCACCCTGATGGCCATCGTATATAAATATGGTCGGCTTGCCGGTGTCTGGATGGTTGCTTGTAGAAACTCCGCCGATGTCTCTTCGATCGCATAGTGCAAAGTAGGGTGTCATAGCAATCATGGCGTGTTCCACAGCATGTATTCCTCCCTCAAAATCCAGATTATTTTCTTTGACTTTTTTAACCACATCGTCTGGAATTATAAACCAGAGAGCGGTGGTGTCGAATATAATTGGTGGAAGTTCCAATGGTTCTAGTCCCAGAACCTCATCATACTTCTTTACAAAGTATTTATTATAACACTTGGTAACGGTGACTTCCCCCAGTTTCACCACAAAATCATTACACAGTTTTTTTTCAAATTCTCTAATTACTTCTATGTCAGCGGTCTCCGCCGCCTCAGTGTAATAATCTAAATCTTCCTTCCTAACATAGGCGGTTCTGTTGTTTAAATCTAAATCCTCAACAAGGTATGTTTCACCTTGGTGTAGAAAAACTGCGCCCCTATGTGCCTCGGAATAAGCTCGGTTACGGTCTATTATCTCAAGAACCTTTCCCTCGCAAACAACTTTCACTTGCTCACTAGAGATGCTATCTAGGGACACCATGTCTACCGCTCTGCGAGTTCCCGCATAAACGAATCCCTTAGGACTTTTCATAATGACTTTATTTTCTTCCAGAATTTTTAGAGCTGATGAAAACAGGTTAGAGGAATCTTCATGCTCTTTTTTAACATTCAGATCTGAAAAATATTTAGCGTCAGAATCCTTCAGGGGCAGTTCAGCTGCGGCGCACATCAAGTGACCGATGGTAATATAGGGATTTTCAAGATCTATGATGGCGTGTTCATGGGGTTTTCCAAAGAATTTTTCCGGGTGCTTCATAAAGTACTGGTCGAGCGGATTTTCAAAAGCTACTAAGGTAATAAGAGCGTCCTCTGTTCCTCTTCCCGCCCTACCTGCCTGTTGCCATGTGGATATTATAGTTCCTGGATAACCTGAAATTATTACCGAATCCAAGGAACCAATGTCTATACCCAGTTCTAAAGCGCTGGTGGACGCCACACCTAAGAGCTGCTTTTCCCTTAACTTTTTCTCGATCTCTCTTCTTTCCGAAGGAAGATAGCCCGCCCTGTAAGATGTTACTCTTTCTTTTAGTTCCGGAATTTCCTCTCTCGTCCATCTGGCTATTAGTTCAGCCATTCTGCGAGAAATAGTGAAACAAAGAGTCTGAATACCTCTCGCCACCTGCATTGCTAGAAGATTTTTGGTTTCCTGGTGAGGAGAGTTTCGGGCATTCCTTCCTATAAGTGGTGGATTCCAGAACACGAAGTATTTTTTGCCACGTACTGCTCCATCCTCTGAAACTACCTCAAACTGTTTCCCGGTTAGTTTGGATGAGAGTTCTTCGGGATTAGCTATTGTTGCCGAGGAGAGAATTATTTGAGGATTGGAACCATAGTGTTCACAAATTCGGAGTAGGCGTCTCATAAGCATAGCCACATTAGAGCCAAACACACCCCGGTAAGTGTGTACCTCATCCAGAACAATAAAAGCCAAATTGCTGTAGAACTTCGTCCACTTGTTGTGCCAAGGCAAGTATAAGTGGATTCCATAAGGGTTACTCAGAATTATATTGGACTCCTTTCTAATTTTCGGGCGAAGATTAGGCGGGGTATCCCCATCATAAACATTCGCATTAAATTTAATCCCGGTTTCTTGCTCCATTTGTCTTAAAACTTTGAGCTGGTCATTGGTTAAAGCTTTTAAGGGATACAGGTATAAGGCTGTAGTCTTAGGATCAAGATGGATCTTCTCCAGAACAGGTAAATTAAAGCATAGAGTTTTTCCGGAAGCTGTGGGTGTTGTAATAATTACATTTTTTCCCTTTCTTACTTCATTTATTGCTCTTGCTTGATGGGAGTAAAGTCTTATTCCTAATTTGTCTAGATATTTTTGTAATGGTTCCGGTAAAGGCTTGTCAAGCATACCGAATTCTGCTTCTTTGGCTGGAATTACTTCTACATGTTCTATTTGACTATTATAAGAGAGACTATTTTGTATTTCGTTTAGAAACTCGTGTGGTTTCACCATCATTGCACTAGTGCCTCGCTTAACTTGGAAAATAACTTGGCTAAGCTGACGACATCTTGTCGGTTATGATTAATTATGGCCACTAGGGGACCGACATTCTTGGTTTCAAGATATTCTCTATAGAACTCGGGAACCAGAGCCCCTGGAACTTCGTCTCTTCGTGTTAATCCCAATATACATTCTTCTATTGTGGAGAGATTGCAACTGGGAACGATGTGACGCCATGCTCTTCTAATATAATGAAGAAGGTCAAAATGCATCTTATCGATTATGGAGTTAAGGCCGTAGTAATTTAGTCGTTGTTCAATGAATGGAATGTCGAAAGACCTACCATTAAAAGAGATGATTGCACTATACTGCTCTAGCTCTTCCATAAAGATTTTTAACGCCGCGTTCTCCTCCGAAATATCCCTCACAAGATACTGATTAACCTTTAACTTTCCTTCGCAAGGCTGAGCAACTCCCAAAAGTATTATTGGTCTAGAAAAAAGACCCATAGTCTCAATATCAATGATAGCGAAATCCTCATCCCGATTTAAACCTGCTAATCGAAAAGAAAGAGGATGTGATTTGGGAATCCAACGCCACATAACTTCCTGAACTCTTTTAAAATCGCTCATATCCAGTAGTTGCAGAAATTCTCTAGCCAGCTTTCCCCACTTGGGGTGTCGAGTTAAATCGGCGATGGTCCGGTAACCTCTTCTCTTCAAAACCGTTTCCGTTTTTTGACCAATTCCGTGAAGAAACTTGAGATTGGAAACTATCGCCTCCCGAGCCCCCTCCGAAGGATTATAAAATTCTGAGCAACACTCAGAACTAATCAGGTAACATTCTCCAACATCGTATGAAATAACTCTACCCGGAATAGCCTTTTCAAGAGAAACACCCTCATACTCCCCGAGCAACCGCTTTTTAAGCCTCATTACTTGGAAATAGTTAGAATTCAAAACCCATTGAGGTATGTACCCGGATTCAAACTCGTCGTCTTCCTCTTCTTCTATGATATCATATTCACGTTTAAGACTGAACATCCTCTCTAAATTTTTAATAGCTCTGTCAAAACGCAAACCGGGTACCTCCTCTGAATTAATAACAAACTAAATAGTTAAAACTTACGCTACATTCGAAGAGCTAGCACAATGATTTCATCAATAAATCTGAATAATGGATTAATTTAGATATTTTTTTAATGTTCCCCATTAATGGTGTTGACGAACTTAATCACTGTTCAAAATAAATTGCGATAGATAAATATATTATAACCCATTTTTCGCACATTTGTGAATCTTATAGTGGAACTTGTAGCTTTTTCATGTTTAAAACCCTTATCCACCGGGGAATCTTAGTATCCCGTTTTAGAAGTTTTCACAAATACGCTTTCGGTGTTGGGAAGGACTCAACGTTGCAAAGAACTTCGCAGAATCTGCGAAAAATGGGTTATAAAATATATATTTTACTTAGACAATGCGGAGTACACAAATTAATTTAGAATATTTTCGAAGAAGGGGCAAAAGCGGATGGTTGACCTCCAAAAAAGATTAACGTTCCGCGGAATGGCAGATGGATTTTCTACAATATTGGATGCCATGGAAACCTTAGGTTTAAACCTGACTTTGGTGGCAAAAACTATAGCACATGATATAAAATACAAATTTAAAGAAACACTGAATCAGATATTAAAGAAAACCTCACCTCAGTCTGTACAAGAACTGCTTGATATTACTATGTCCTTTTTTGAAACTTTTGGCTTTGAAGTTGAGATGAATTGTTCAGAAGACAATCTAATAATATGTAGAATGAAGGGTTTACAGCAGTAGAAAGATTTAATGATAAATAATACCATTCTTAGACTTTAATCGTGAACCTAAACATCCACAGAGACGTCCAATACAAGGCTACAACCCTGCCCACGAGAACCAAGCCGGCAATCAGCGTGGAGAACAAAAATCCGCTAAAAGGAACCACCGCTGGGCAAAGAAAAGGAAAGGTTTCATTCCAAAGACGGACCACGACTTAAACGCTGCCTAACCACGCCCTC
>NZ_JBRAKS010000307.1:0-4619 GCF_052745115.1 Candidatus Jordarchaeum sp. | reverse complement strand
ATGACCGCTATCCACATCGGCTCCATGGCGATTATGACCAGTAACGCAGATGTCATCGTCGCTGGAGGAGTTGAACACATGACCCACATACCAATGGGCTATGGAGTTAATCCCAAGCCCGGTTTGGTACAGGAAGAGAAAAGGTTTGACTGGCTTATTGCCATGAACATGGGACTAACCGCCGAGAAGCTATCAGAGGAATCAAAAATACCCAAAGAGGAACAGGATAAATGGGCCCTACGCAGCCACCAAATGGCCGCTAAAGCACTAGAAGAAGGATACTTCAAAGATGAAATTTTACCAGTGGAAGTGACATTGGCTGATGGTTCAAAAAGTGTAATCGACACTGACCAGACCATAAGACCCGATACCACGCTGGAGAAAATTCAGAGTCTACCACCCGCATTCAAACCTGATGGTATAATCACTGCTGGCAACTCCTCACCTTTGAACGCTGGTGCCGCTGCTGTTGTATTGATGAGTAAAGAGAAAGCTAAAAAATATGGAATAGAACCTATGGCAACCATTAGAGGCATTGGCTGGGCAGCGGTTGATCCAAGCGTAATGGGTAAAGGACCGGTACCGGCAAGCAAGAAAGCATTGAAGCATGCGGGACTGGAAGTAAAGGACATAGACTTCTGGGAAATAAATGAAGCATTCGCTATTGTTGCACTCTACGCAATAAAGGAGTTAGGTATTAACCCAGATATAGTTAATGTCAAGGGCGGTGGATGTGCAATCGGGCATCCTCTGGGCAGCACCGGAGCTAGAATAACTGGCACTTTGGCACGTATACTTGAGAAGGAAGGTGGAAGACTCGGATGCGCCACACTCTGTGTGGGCAGTGGCCAGGGAGCTGCAACAATAATTGAAAGAGAATAAGCCGTATCCTAAGTTTAAAAACTAGGTTTATTTTTTATTTTCTAATTTTTTCTCCATTTTTTAATAGATTCCGGTAAGTTGTTTTCTGATCTCTTAAAAAGAAATATAAGAATAATAGTCATCAGAACTTTATAGATACTAAAAATTTTTTGGGTTTTCTAGATTTCGAAGGAGGCAGGTTTTTTGAGAGAAGCGGTTATCGTGGATTATTTAAGAACTCCTATTTCGCGGGCTGATCCTCAGAAGGATTTCTTTAAAAATATTCGTGCAGATGAACTATGTGCCCTTGTGATTAACAAGCTTGTTGAAAGAAGTGGTGTGCGAGCTGAGGAGGTAGAGGAATGCATTATTGGGTGTTCTAATCAGGGTGGGGAACAGTGGACTTATGGGGGGAGAATGATAAGCCTCATGGCGGGCTTACCCTTCTCTGTAGCTGCCTTAGGTGTTGATCGGCAGGGTGCTTCTTCCCTGGAATCGGTGTCCATAGCTGCGATGCAAATCAATCAAGGCTTTGCGGATATGGTTATTGCGGCGGGATTTGAACACATGCTGCGCGTGCCCATAGGTTCCGGTGTAAACCCTAGTCCTAGATTTGTAAACATTGAAACTTTTGACGCGATAACTGCTCTAAGTATGGGTTTAACCGCAGAAAAAGTTGCTCAGAAATTTGGAATATCAAGAGAGGAAATGGACCGATTTTCTCTTAAAAGTCATATGAGTACCGTTAAAGCTCAAAGAGAGGGATTTTTCAAGGATGAGATACTGCCCATAGAAATCATTCTTGATGACGGAGCAAAACAGATTGTTGACTATGATCAGAATGTTCGGTTAGACACCAGCCTAGAAAAAATAGCAGCTCTGCCCCCAGTATTTAAGGATGACGGAGTGGTCACCGCGGGAAATTCTACTTCTCTAAATGACGGTGCCGCAGCGGCACTTATTACTTCCAAGGAAAAAGCGAGGGAGTATGGCCTCAAACCATTAGCAACAGTAAGGTCGATGGCTTGGGCGGGAGTAGACCCTACCATAATGGGATACGGAAATGTGCCTGCTATTAGAAAAGTTCTAGAGAGAGCTAAACTAGAAGTTGGGAATATTAATTTTTGGGAGATAAATGAAATATTCGCAGTAATAGTACTTGTAGCTATAAAGGAACTGGGAATTGATCCAGAAAGAGTTAACGTGAAGGGAGGAGCAATAGCTTTAGGACATCCCACCGGAATGAGCGGAGTAAGAATTGTGGGAACCCTAGCAAGAATCTTGAATAAAGAGAACGGCCGATACGGGATAGCTTCCTCAGCTTGTGGTGGAGGTCAAGGGCAAGCAATACTCCTAGAAAAGGAGGGCTACTAGCTACTAACACTTTTAAAATTATGTGAATTATTATTTGTTAAAATTTAATGTCTGGCTTATTGGTGACTATACCGTCTACACCCATTATGGCTAGATTTTCCATTGTAGAGGGCTCATCCACGGTCCATGCGTAGATTTTTAAACCATCTTCGTGGACTTTTTGAACCATTTCCCAAGTGATGTATTTGTAGAAAGCACAAAGATTCTCAGCTTTAGCATCCAAGGCTAAACTGCTAGGATTAATGGGAGCAGATCGGAAAATAACGCCAGTATTAACTTTGGGGTTTATTTCTTTGACTCTTTTTACGCTTCCGTGAATAAAGGAACTGAGCAAAACGCTGTCTAAGGCATCATAATCTTTAATCACTTTCAGTACACGTTCCTCGATCCCGGCGATTTTCAACTCAATAACCAGTAATGTCTTATCTCTAACCAGTTCTAGAACCTCTTCTAAGAGAGGAATCTTTTCTCCCTTTCCCGCATCCAAACTCCTAAGTTCCAGTAAAGACATGTCTCTCACTTTACCTGTTCCATTAGTAGTTCTGTCCACGGTTTCATCATGGATGACTATAATGTTTCCTTCTATACTGGATCTTACGTCGATCTCCACTCCATCTACGCCAAAATCCAGAGCCCGCTTTATAGATCTCAGAGTGTTTTCAGGCTCATAGAAACTTGCACCCCTATGAGCGATGAGTAATGGTTTTTCCATATTAATCACATCTGCTTCGGAACTAATGAAAACTACGATTTCCCTAAAACTTGTACAATTACTCTGCGTGTCCTCGGTCCATCTAGTTCAAGGTGGAGAATCCTCTGCCAGGTGCCCAGCACTAGTCTTCCACTTTCCACCGCAATAATAACCGCATTTTTGGCAAAACTTGCAGCTATATGAGCCGCAGCATTATTATCAATTTTATCGTGATCATAGTCCGGTCGGCTGAAGGTCGCCTGAACCCATTTCTTTATGTCGTTAAGAAGCCCACTTTCTGCCTCATTGATTATGAGGGTGGCAGTGGTGTGGAGAGTGTATACAAAAGTCACTCCTTCCGTAATTTTGAAATCTTTTATTATGGATTGCACTTGACTCGTAATGTCTTTTAATTCGATTCTTTCACCAGTTTTCAGTTCAATCTGTTTAGTAAATAACTCCATAGGTAGACCCTCCAAGCTTTATGTTCATCAATATAAAAAACGGCTCCCTAATTCTTTATATTCTTTTATTTTAACGGCTTTATCGTTTTTAACAGTTACTTTCAAATTATCCTTCAAATATCATTCTCAACCAGTGCAGTGATTTTATATTTTTAGATTTTAGGTGTTCATCATTTTTCTCTTTTATTGGGGGATTCCTATAAATAGTATAAAAAAGTTATAGTATAATGGTAGATCTGTAAAAATTTGAGGATGTATTTTTAAATGGTTACCGAAGGCTTCGCAGTTATGAAGTGTCCACATTGCCAGGAAAATATCGGAATATATTATACTCTGAGTTTAGAAAAGGAGAAGGGAGTTATTGAAACCGGTTTTATTTGCCCTAATTGTGGTGAACAAGTAGTCTTTAAAATGAATAATATATTAGTCGAAAAATTTAGTGGTTTTTAAATCTAAAAAGAGTTAGAACTAGAAAATTTTAATAGTTTCAATATTTTCTATATACTGAAATCTTGCAAAGTTACTTTAGGATTCTACACCAAGGTGAAGAGCTTGAGGTTTGTAGTTTTGGGAGATATTCATAGCAATGTGGAAGCAGCTGAAAAAGCAAGAAAATACATTAAAGAAAAAAATCCCGACGCGGTACTGGTTTGCGGTGACATAACCCACTCAGGAGGAAAAAGTGAAGCACAAAAACTTATTGAAACATTAGCTTCTGACAAGATACCAGTATTTTATGTTTTCGGAAATATGGACCGGGTGAACCCCGATTTTCAAGTAGAAGGCATCAATGCGAAGTGCCTCCATGGTAAAAAAACCGAGTTCAAAGGTGTTGATATTATTGGGCTTAGCTGCACCTGGGAGTACGATTTTCTCAGCGACATAGAAAAGTCAGAAAAACCCCTAATAATAGTGTCACACGAACCACCAAAAGACTGCTTGGACAAAACCTGGAATGGAAGCCACGCAGGAAACATTCAGATAAGAAACTTTATTGAAAAAATCCAACCAGAATTAATGTTCTGCGGACACATACATGAAGCTCATGGAGAAGCAAAAATCGGAAAAACCATTGTTTGCAATGTTGGAAAACTCGGAAGCGGAAACATAATAACTATTGATATTAATGATGAGATAGGTGTCACAAGGGATAGAATTTAAAAGTAATATAATTCTAAGCTTTGGGACAAAATTAGTTGCTATTCCTTCAAAAGTCCCTTCGCTAGAAC
>NZ_JBRAKS010000306.1:0-4666 GCF_052745115.1 Candidatus Jordarchaeum sp. | reverse complement strand
TTGTTTTTTTATCCAAATCGGACTCGGCGAAATTTTTAATTATGCGATCAATTTCCTCATCGGTTTTACCTAACTGTTTGAGAGCATAAAAATAAGACTCGTAGCAATAATCACAGCTATTAACTATGGAAACAGAGAGCGCGATATAGTTCTTCAATTCAACAGGCAATTTAGATTTTCCCATTAGAGTGTTATACAGTTCAATCATCAGTTCAAGAAAATCAGCTCTAATACTAAAAATTTTCAGTACTCCAGGAACACGGGATTCTTTCAGAAGAATTTTATCATATAATTCCTTAATCCTGCCCCGCGCTCTATTCTCATCTATGGTTTTTATTCTGACCATTTGAATAGCCTCCGAATTAACAATACCACATAAATTGTTTCCTTAAATTACCTTTTTACCATTGTTCTTTAGTAAAGATTTTATTGTTTAAATATTTTAATGTTTTAAATTTTTACTTGAAAAATATATAAATTTGGTATCATACCTACCTAATTATAAAAAATAAGGTTATGTGCATCCCAACCTGTAATATTTATTAAATATTGAAAGCCTTAAGTTATGATGAGAAACCATGCAGAAGGAAGCGTCTCTTGAGGAAGTTTTCCAGAATCCTCTGAAGGATTTTGGTCCAGCCCCTTTCTGGTTCTTAAATAATGACCTACCAGAGGAGGAAATAAATTGGGTTCTCCAGGAATTGAGTGAAAAACACAATTCTGGAGTTTTTCTGCATCCTCGAACCGGTTTGGAAATCGAGTATCTGACACAAAAGTTTTGGGAAAAAATTGAGTATTGTATAGAGGCCTGTAGAGGCTATGGACTGAAGACTTGGCTTTATGATGAGTATAATTGGCCCAGCGGAGTTGCGGGCGGAAAGCTTTTACGCGACCATCCTGAATACGCTCAAAGGTATTTGGATTATAAGAGGGTAAAAGTTGAACATGGTCAAGCAATTAAAATTCCCGTGGAAGGGAAACTGTTGGCAGCACTAGCAGTAAATAGAACTGGGAGTAAGATTATTCCTATTGAGGATAAGGTTACTGGCTCTTTACTGGAGTTTCAACCTGATTATAATGAATGGAATATTCTGGTTTTTACAGAAAAAATTAATTCGGATATTTTCTTTGGCACCACCTGTGCTCCTTGGGCTAAAAACGAGAAGGGATATCTTGATCTTTTGAGCAAGGATGCTGTGAGATGTTTTATTGAGTATACCCATGAAGAGTATCGGAAGCGTTTTGGAAAGGATTTTGGCGAATTAATACCGGGCATATTCACGGATGAGCCAGCCAATTACCGAGGGTTACCTTGGACAGGTAATTTCTTGGAGGAGTTTAAGAAGAGGAAAGGTTACGATTTACTGGGAAAAATACACGAGCTAGCCTTAAACTTGGGGGACTATGTCAAGACTCGTTGTGACTATTTTGAAGTGGTTTCTGAACTATTTTCTGAGGCGTTTTATGGTCAAATTGGTGCTTGGTGTAGAGAGAATGGCTTGAATTTTACTGGGCACTTATTCATGGAGGAAGAATTGGAAACCGTTCCCTGCTATCATGGAAACATTTATACTGCATTAAAGGAAATGGGCATGCCAGGTCTTGACTATTTGGGTGATAAAACCGGTTATGATGAAAATCTCATGGTAGAATCGCCAGATTTGGCTCCTAAAACAGTTAGTAGTATTGCCCACGCCACGCGAAAGAGGTTTGTGTTGTGTGAGTATGGTGGGGGCAGTGGCTGGGACACCACTCTAATGTCTCTTAAAAATCTGGTGAACTATCTTCAGGCTACCGGTGTTAACTTCATGAATCACCACGCAGTACACCTTTCACTTAAGGGTCTTCGTAAAAGAGATTTCCCCCCATCCCATTTTGTTCAGGAGCCTTGGTGGAAGTACTACACTGCCTTTTCCAATTACATTTCACGCTTAAGCCACCTTAACAGTTTGGGCACGCATGTTGCTGACGTCCTCCTTCTCTATCCGCTGAGATCACTATGGGCCGAGTACACACTCAGGGGAAAAACGGAGGTTTTTGAAGAGATTGTAAAACACTTTGGTATGATTAGTAACGCCCTACTTAGAATCCAGAGAGATTACGACATTCTTTTTGAGGACGAGGTATTAGAGGGGTTGGTGAGCATAGATGAGAACTGTTTAAAAATTTCTGACGAGAAATTCCGAGTTCTTATACTGCCCCCAATGAGCACTATTCCCACTAAAGTTATCAAAATAGTAAACGACTTCTACAAGAATGGAGGAATCGTGGTTAGCCTCGGTTTTCTCCCCACCAATTCTGATGAGAAACAAAATGACGATATAGTTGAAGCCCATATTAAAGAAATTTTCACAGAAGAAGCTTATCAGAAAAAGAAAATTCAAAATGAAAATACTAAAGGTGGAAAAGCTGTTTTCATCCCTCTGCCAGTTGATGTGAGTAGAGAAGAACTAGAAAAAAATCTGAGAAACATATTGATCTCTCTGATAGAAAGTGATATAAAAATTATTTCCGAGCAGAGTCGGAACCTAATTTATTTGCATAGGAAGATTGGGGCCGATGAATTCTATTTCTTAGCCAATTTATCCGAAATGATAGTGGAATGCGAAATTACCATAAATGCTACCGGTAGACTTGAAAAATGGGATCCAGAAACCGGAGAAATAGAGGCGATATATACATATCGTAGAGAAGAGGGGAAAACCATATTCCCCTATATTTTTGAATCTTACGCAGGAGTTTATTTCGTTATTAAAAAGGGGAAAGAACAGAAACATGTCACTTCATCTAATGTTAATATCACTGGCATTTATGAAACCGCACAAAAAATCACAGGTTATTCAAGAATAACTGAGCCAAAAATTGTTTTTGAGGGACGTAAGATATCAGCGGAACCGCAGCCCATACTTGAACCAATAAGCATATCCAAGTGGAGTGTGGAAATCCCCATTAACTATATGGTCTTAGAACCATGGAAACTAAGCCTGGGGAAAGAGGCGACAGAATCCGATAAAGATAAGAAAGAAAAGGAGCAGAAACAGCTACAAGTCAGCCGTTACACACCGATAAATGCGTTGTTTTCAAATATTATCACGTTTGCAAAATCTCTAAACATTGATTTGAAGGAATATGGTTTTTATGAGATTTTGGATATATTAGAGAATAAGGCAAGAGAGATGGGAATTGATATTACAGCCCAGCCCATTCCCTTTGGTAGTGAATACGAAATATCAACCGAGTTTGAAATGAAGCATGTTCCAGAACAGATTCTTTTAGTATATGAAGATTTGGAAAAACCAGTTGAGATCTACATCAATAAATCCAAAGTGGAAGAAAAACCGAAAAAATGGTTCTTATGGGACCGCAGCAACCGTTCCTTGGATATTAGGAAGTACTTGAAGAAAGGAACAAACCAGCTCACTATTAAAACTAGGTATCCAAAGTTCAAGGACAAAAACCCTAGCACTCACGGAGTGGAACCGGTGGTACTAGTCGGGAAATTTTCAGTCAAAGAGAATAAGATTGATGAGCCAAAATTCGTTCAGCAAGAAAAAAGTGAAACAGAAAAAGGAATTCCCAACTACATTGGAGACATAACCTTAAAACAAAAAATTAATCTAGACGAAAAATATCTTGAAAAGAAGCTTATGTTAGAGGGATATGGTTTTAAAAACGCCATCAGGGTTAAAATCAACGGAAAAGATGCGGGAATCCGTTTATGGCCACCATACAAGTGGGATATATCGGAATTGGTTCAAAAAGGAGAAAACACTATAGAGATGATTATAACAACTACTGCCCAAAACCTCCTGGGTACCCCGATAACAATGGGGGACAGACAGGTAACATTAGTACCATATAATAAACATTTGTTCAACATTTGAGGATAGTGATACTTATTCCAGAAAATTTTTTTAACAATTTTAAGTATTTTAAAAGAAGTCCCGCTAGGAAGTAGTTTCGGATGAAGTTTGTTTGCCTTTGGAAATATTTCGGCGGAAACATAGAGGAATTCGTAAGAACCAATCTGCCTCCAGAAATCGAAATAGTTTTTCCAGATAATGAAAAAGAAACAATTGAAGAAATTCAGGACGCAGATGTGCTACTAGCTCACTGGGTTACAGCAGAAATGATTGAAAAAGCAAAAAAGCTGAAACTAATCCAAACCGCAGCAGCAGGAGGAGACGCCGTCGATATTATAGCCGCCGCCAAAAAGGGGGTAAAAGTGGCTACCGCCTCGGGATGCAACGCATCAGCCACTGCGGAACACGCCATACTGCTTATGCTGGCGCTTATTAGAAGACTGCCTCAAGAATACAATAGACAAATCAGGGGTGAGTGGCAGGTTTGGGGTGATAAATATGAGGGATATGAACTCTTAGATAAGACCCTGGGGATTATAGGATTTGGTAAGATTGGGGTAGAATTGGCAAAAAGAGCAAAAGCCTTCGGAATGAAAATATTAGCTATAAGGAAGCATCCCGAAAAATCAAAAAAAGATGAAAAGAAACTGAGACTAGACTTTTTGGGGAGGCTAGATAGCTTAGATTTTGTTTTGGAGAATTCTGATTTTGTGGTACTTTGTGTTCCACTTACTAAAGAAACAGAAGAAATTGTAGAAATCATAGACATTTGTCACCCCCCTCTTTAAATTTCTTTTCCGAGT
>NZ_JBRAKS010000305.1:0-4700 GCF_052745115.1 Candidatus Jordarchaeum sp. | reverse complement strand
AGTCCAAGAATGGTATTATTTATCATTAAATCTTTCTACTGTTGTGAACCCTCTTAAAGGGATTTGCGTGGCTAATTCTTATTCCAGCCACATCGTCCATAAAATCTAAATGGGAATCGAATTGCACAATTTTCAGTGATGTGTCTTTAAAAGCTCTAATCACAGGAAAGGTTATTGAATGGTCTCCTCCGAGGGTTACCGGGAACACATTTTTACTTAGGATTTCTTGGATATACACTGTTATAATATCTAGATTCAATTCACTAAGTGTAGGTGCTACTATTACGTCTCCGTAATCAATGATTTTGGTGCCGGCAAGCTTGTATCTTCCAAGTTCAACGTCATATATTCCTTGCTCGGCTATGAAGAAGGGTCCATAAATCTGGGAAGCTTCCCTTATTGCTCTAGGCCCATACCTTGTTCCGGGGCGATTTGTAGTTCCCTGATCTATAGGAACTCCAATGATTGCCACATCCACACCATCCAATTTCCTAGTATAAGGGAACTTGCAGAATGTTGGAATACCCACAAAGGGTAGTTCATCTCCCACATTGCTCATCTATAATCCTCCTAAAGATTGAAGATATTTAATATGTTTTTTAAGCAATCTTGGAAGAAAAATATTTAAAGCTATCCGAAAAATTGGGTTTCAAGTCATTAAGCGATTTGCAATGACGGTCTAAACGAAAAGTAGGTTAAGCTATTAATGAATTTGATTTTCATTAGCTGATAGGTTTGATTATTATGCTAGAGGCTATGGTGTTTAATATACAGAAATTCTCAACTGAAGATGGACCAGGAATAAGGACAACCGTTTTCTTAAAAGGATGTCCACTGCGTTGCCTATGGTGTCATAACCCGGAGGGCCAGAGAAAAAATCCTGAAATCGTTTGGTATGATGTTAAATGCACCGGATGTGGAGAATGTATAAAAGCGTGTCCAGAGGGGGCCATCACAGCAACTAGCGAAGGAATGATGACCGACAGAACACTATGCAAAAATTGTGGAAAATGCGCTGAAGTGTGCATGAGCAACGCCAGAGAACTAATCGGAAAAGTCATGACCGTGGACCAGGTCTTAGATGAGGTGAATAAAGATAAAGTATTTTACGAAACCTCGGGTGGGGGAATCACAATTGGCGGTGGAGAGCCAACAATATTTCCAGAATTCTTGACTGAACTCTTCAAAAAATGCAAGGAAGAAGGTATTCATACAGCTTTAGATACCTGCGGCTATGTAAAGTGGGAAATCCTTGAGGAGATTCTGCAATACACCGACTTGGTGCTTTATGATTTGAAGCAAATGGACCCCGAAAAACACGTTGAACAAACAGGGGTTCCACTACAGCCGATTTTGGACACTTTAAAGAAGATTGACGCTGTGGGTAAACCTATATGGATCCGAACTCCGGTTGTTCCTGGCTACACGGATGATGAAGAAAATATTCGCAAAATTGCGGAGTTTATTTCTGAATTGAAGCATGTTGAAAGATGGGATTTACTTCCTTACCATAAACTTGGAGAGCCGAAAATGGAAAGATTAGACAGAGAATACCCATTGAAAGGTCTGGAACCACCAGGCAAAGAATATATGTTAAAACTAAAAGGAATCGCAAACTCATACCAAATCGAGAACGTCACCTGCGGATACTAAAAAAGAAACTACTGTAAATATCGTAATTAACTTAATTTTATTTTTCATCAACTTAATCAATGATAAGATAATATACTTCTCTTCATTTTTCTGAATAAAATAAGAAAGGGGAGAGGTAGCTAATTAAAGGCTAACCTATAGTTTAGCTAATTGAGTGTTCAGTTCTCGCGATTACTTCCTCTTGTAATGCCTTGCCTATAGTGGTGAAGTAGGCGTTGTATCCGGTTATCCGTACCAATAGGTTGCTGTAGTTTTGAGGGTTTTTTTGTGCGTCCCTGAGTTTTTCTACCGAGATGCAGTTTGTCTGCCAAGCTGAACCTTCTAGTTCGTTGTATGCTCTCATCAATGCTACAAATTTTTCCAACTGTTCGTCTGTTTTCATTGTTGCTGGATTAATCGTCCACGTAAATGAACCGCCGCTCGGGACCAAGGTTAAGTTCAACTTTCCGATGGATTTGATGGTTGCGGTTGGACCCTTTATATCTCTGCCTTGATGTGGGCCGACACCATTTGATAAATGCTCCCCGGCCCTTCTCCCATCAGGCGTTGCCATGGTGCGATATCCATGCCAAATGTAAAGATTCCAGGAGAGGTAGCCTGGCCGGAACCTTTTTCCATTTGGGGTTGTATACTGGTAAATCTCATTTGCCCAGAAGGTCATTATTTCTCTTGCTATTAAGTCAACGTAGTCGTCGTCGTTTCCGAATTTCGGTGCCTTGTTTAGAAGCATGAGGCGTAAATCTTCTTTTCCTTCCCAATTCGTCAGACATGCTTCCAAAACTTCTTTCATTGTTGCCTTTTTTCATCGAAAACAATCTTCTTTAATGCGGCTAGAGCATCTGCAACCGTGGCAATTCCACAGCCATTAAAGGTGGTCACTGCGTAGAATTGTCCGCCGTCCTTCGTGTCTTTACCATTTTCCATACAACCATTCATAAGTAGCGACAAGTAAGGACACGGTAAATATTTGCCTCTAAACACATGATAATCACTCATTAAATTCACAGTCATTTTAACTGTTGCACTAAGCTGTTTTTTGTAAGCTTCCATCACTTCATCGAAGCTCTTGAACTCTACTGGGTCACCTGTGTCGAAGGTTACGAGCTCTCCCGTTTTAAGGTCCTTTCCACGGTTCAACACGAGTTCTAGTGGTTTAACGTGGCTGTAAGGTTGTACATCGACGGTTCCTGCTTGGGTTCCGCGTAATGAATTTTCTAAACAACCGACTGGAGCATAGTCACACGCCTCCTCATGAGTTACTCCCATATTCTCAAGAGCCTTTATTGAAACCTTGTCAAAATTGGTTACAAAGGGGCTACCCTGGGATTCCCTGGCTATATCTGCGATTTTCATTAAGAATTCTTTCGATGATCCTGAATGAGTTCTAACATTCAGCTTGGGCTCAAGCATGTTAAGCTCAACAAAGGCATCCAGCATTAAGAGGCTTAGCTCATTTATCTGATCCTCTCCGTTTGGTCCGCATCCCCCGATCACAAACATCTGTCCATCAGCTGCATGTCGACCATGTTTGCCAAACGTTTTAATCGGTAGATAATCATAGGCGTAATTGAATTTTATATAGAAACTCTGGACAAGTTCCTTAGCCCACTCCTCATTTATTTTACCCTCTTCTATGTCTTTCTTATAAAATGGATAAAAATCTTGGTCAAGTCGTCCTGGAGAGGTTCCTGGACCCGGGTAGTTTTCGGCGATCATGATTAGCATGTGTTGGAACCAGGCGGCTTGCAAAGCCTCCCAGAAATTACGGGCTGGGTTCCAAGGTACCCGATCACAGTTCTCGGCGATTTGTAGTAATTCTTCCTTTCTCTTTGAGTCCTTTTCCTCTTTGGCGAGCCTTCGAGCCTCCTCTGCGTAGCGGTGGCTAAATTCGCGTACCGCATCGCAGCATATTATTGCGGCTCTGTAAAAATCTCTTTTAGAGGCTGAATCGTTTTTCTTTAATCTTTCCTCCGCCTCTTCCTTGATTCCCTTGAAGCCTCTTCTGAGCACCTTAGCGACGTCTTCAATGAGGTGCCCTTGGGCGGGCATAGCCAAAGCTAATCCTATTTCTACAAGTTTAGCTTGTCTTTGTGCCAGTTCCCATCTGCGTTTATTAAATTCTGCCAGTTCATTTTCATTTAAACCAGCTGACATTCCGGTTGAAAATTTTCCGCCAACTATTAGCTCGTCAGGTAGAATATTAACGGGAATTTGCTTCAATGTGGCTTGGAAAACCAGAGCTCTCCGAACAATAAGCGGTTGATTCCAGAAGTCTTCAGGCAAATCTAATTTTTCAGCTACTAATCGACAACCCATTTCTATAGCTTCTGGCACGTCAAATCCGGGTATACCTGTTATTGGTCCAAAAAGTCCTTCAGATAGGCTTAGCATTGTTTCAATGTAATCGTTTGGTATGCCCGTTGTGAAGCACACTAAATCATTTTGGAATGGGCGTTTTTCATCAGCGAAGTAGTAAGCTCTTAGACGTTTTATGCGTGGCGAGAGTTTCTCTGATGGTGACCATAAACCAGGTGTGGCAATCCCTGTCCTAGCTTCTCCAATCTCAATTTCTTCAACCATTTACTTATCCTCCAATTTCTTATTATTACACGCAAGCGCGTGGTTTGTCATTTAAGCTATCCTCCTGCCCGGAAACGGCATCTGAGCGAAATAAACTTCCTCGACTTTGATTAGCCCTATCGAATCAATATTACTAACCGTGTTTAACCTTATTTGATCCACCGAGTTGAATATGTCAATGAGAAGGCCGGAGTTTTGGAATCCCATGAAAGTTCCCTTCACCTGAAAGGAGTTCATCGCTGGCTTGTAAACTGTGGCGGCGACTTTTTTTGTATTCAACAGATTCTCCTTGGTTTTATTTATCATCAAGTCTGCAAACGCTAAAGTCTCATCATCTATCGCAACCAGTGAAGCAATTACTACCGCATTTGGTTTACCCTCAGAGTCCACCGTTGCTAAAAACTTTATCGAGGCAGGGTTTACAACAGTAGGAAGATTTAATACTAAATAATACCATATATGGCTAT
>NZ_JBRAKS010000304.1:0-4704 GCF_052745115.1 Candidatus Jordarchaeum sp. | reverse complement strand
AAACAATAAAAATAAAAAATATGACTAAAAATGCTTTTAATTCATTTTTAATACAGAAAAAAGGCTCTAAAATATTAAAAAAATTTTAAAAAATCCCAAAAATCAAGAAAAAAAGGAGTGAAAAAGCCTTTAAATACCCCGCGCCTCACCCTTAAAACCCAAAAAGAAAAAATAAAGGAAATAAAGAAAATGAACCTGAAGCAAAAAATTCTCCTAACATCTCTAATATTTGCATTAATACTTCTATCGGGATCTACCTTAATAGCAGCAAACCTCTCCCAGCTCCCAAACAACCTCAATTATATTTACCTATGGAAAATAAGAACACCTGCAGCACAGCTCAAATCAGACCCACCAACCCTCCTCTTCATCACCCAAGGTAGCAACAACTACTTCACCGATTGGCGCAACATCCTAGAAGCAGAAGGTTTCACGGTAACACAGATAAACATAGCAACCCTAGTTGGAAATCCCTCTATTGCCAGCGCCTTCCATGTTCTTGTTCTGGACACTTCCTGTGAGGGACTAACCCAGAGCGAGGCGGAAACCATAGCGGGAATCGGAAAACCCGTACTTGCTGTTGGAAATGGAGGCTACGAGTTCCTAAACCATCTGGGAGCCCAAGCAACGCCTCTAAAACTCGTACAAGAAACCGGAATCCACGTACTGAGCCTATCCACCAGTTACAACAACTGGGACATCCACTACCACATTGTGTACCAGCACCCCCACCAGGTACCCTTCAACTACACCCTGCACTACGGCGAAATCTCCCAAAGATACATAATGCTCCCATTAAATGGCGACAGCCTAACCCTAATCAAATCCCCAAAGCTAATTCCCCTCTCAAAAGACATCACAAAAGCCGACAACTATCCCCTGAGCGTATACAACAACCACTCAAACAATCACTACTTGGTACACTGGGCACTGCACAACATCACCACCATAAGCCAAGACCCCTACGGAAACAGCTGCCTGCTAACTCTAGTAAACACTCTGCACTGGCTGAAAAATAAGAACCCTTACAGCGTACACATAGCCCCTAATTACTACGATTACAACGCCTCGCAAATAGTGAACATCAGCATCTCCGCAATAGACAACCTGTACCTAACCCTGCACGGAGGAATAACCTTAGACTTGGAAGTCACCGATGAAGTTCCAAACCTGGTGCACTCAGACCACATGGTCACCAGTGGTAACGGTCCCATTTACACTTGGTTCCAATTGCCCTCGGTTCCCAGTCCCAGCTACACCATAAACGTGACCGATGGCTCACTATCCTTTATTGAATCATTCACGGTGCAGCCCACCGATTACCGAGTAACAGAGTTCACCGCTACCCCTAGTGCTCTTTATCTTAATGAGGGTGGAGTTCTGCTCAATGCCCGGGTAACAGTGGAGGGTGCCCCCGCCCCGGAAGCCTACGTTCTATTTAGCATATTGAACCGGTTAACTTATCCAAATGCCTCCTTCCCAAACAACCGTAATTTATACACCACTCTAGGCTACAAGATCACCAACAGTTCCGGCTACGCCACCTATCAATGGGTTCCCCAGGAATACGGTGTCTACGAGGTTGTGGCCTGGATCAGAGATTTTGATGGCAGCCCGAAGAGCTGGATGACCACGCAGGTTACCGTTAGGGGAAGCCCCAAGCTCTCCATAAACCTGAACGGTGTAAATCCTGAGGTAACCGTGGGAAACACCCTACGCGTTGAGGGGAACATTACCCTGAACTCCCAACCTCTGGGAGCCGGCATAAGTATAAACGTGACCATTTACGAGCCCGATGGACGAGTTGTGAATTACATCATATTTACGGGAAGCGCTGGACGCTTCTATCTGGATTGGACTCCCCGCACCAAGGGCATCCACACCATTTTCTGCACCTATGCTGGCAACTCCACCATGGATCCGGTAACCGCTGGAATAGGATTTTCAGCGTACCAGCTGATAAAAGCCCTTGAAACCAGCGCCGAAAAAGGACAGATAAGCTTAGGGCAAAGCCTTCAAATAACCGCAAACTTCGGCTTACTAGGCTTCACCCCCAACCTCAACGACCCGGTAACCCTGATTGTGATGAACCTCGACCACAACATTGTATTCCAGGGAGAGTGTTTTGTCGATGGCCTTGAATTTTTCCAAACCCAGTGGACACCCCAATACATCGGGGACTACCAAATAATGCTACGATTTAACCAGTCGTACATCATTGCTACCACCATAAATCCCGTAAAGGTTACCTCCTCGGGAAGCGGCTCTAACCCCTCAACTCAAGCATTTCTAGGCCTCTCTCTGGGCGACACTAACAATTCCGGTTTCTCTTTACCTGCCATTTTCACCGTCACCAGTTTGGGTTTACTAGGCTGCATAATACTATTCACGCGTCTCAAGAAGAGCAGAAACGAGTTTCTTGACAGCTGGATGCACAGCGAATCCGGTTCAGGGGGAACAGAGGATGATGAAGATTAAAGCAAATAGTATCATTCAGAAAAAACACTCCCAAAACCAATACCACTTTTTTTCCCAGTCAAAAAATACGTTTCTAAAAATCCTCAATCAGGAATCAGAAACTGGAGGGATATAAATGTTTGAAAGCTTCTTTTCCAACATCTCATCCACACTAAACTCGATCCTGGCCATAATCATAGTGATCATAGTGATCTACGTGATATGCTTATGCATATTCGCAATCGGGTTAAGGAAAAACTTTGTATTCTACTTCATCATGAGAGACCAAATTCGCTTAACACACTGGCTGATTAGATCCACCGTAAAATTCTACCGATACCACTGGAGATTCGCCCTCGGCCTATACTCCTTCCTCACCCTCTACCTAGTGTTTTACAGTGCCCTACCCGGCTGGGCAGACATACACACCCTGCAAAAACACCTGATAAGCATATTCTCCGCACTAATGATAACCACCACCGCAGCCCTACTAGCCAAAAGAAAAATGAAATGGTCCCTGAGACTGGCACCAACCACCACGGCGTCCATCACTGCCATAGTAGCATACTATCTCTACTCGGAGAGCATGTATCTGGTGCCCCAACCCCTCCTGCAACCCTTCCCCCTGGAACTGGTGGCGTTGATCGCAGTTCCCTCAATAATCACCATAGCCCTAATCAAAAAGTTGCACTGGCGAATAAAGACACGCCACCAATCAGACGAAGTATACCTAAACCTCCAAGAAACAACCAGCAATAACAATCCCAATCCTAATTCCAATTCCAATCCCCACCACCCGGGTAACGTGGATAATGGTGTTTACCGGTCCAGTCATTTCTTGAAGGCGAGCCGAAGTTTGTCAAAAATAGAGAAAGCCTATGGGGTAAGAGGAAGAAAGGAGCAAACTTCTCATACTTTTGGGGGAGCTAGAAACTTGGAGGAAGGAGACCTTAGTGAATATCTAGAGTCGGAAAGAAAGAGAACAGAGAAGAATCTTGAAAGACTCTTCCCGAAAGAAGAAAGGAGTGAAGGTGTTGAGAGAAAGAGGAAGAGAGAAGATTTCTAGGAATGCTCGGGGAGGTGCAATGATGCGAATTGGGCTTTCTGCAAAGAAGGTTGATAGAGAGGAAGCGGAAAAAAGTGTTGAAATAGGGGTTAAATCCAAATATGAGAAGGACTGGGCGTTGATAGTGGAACGGCTCATCAAGGCATTAAGGGATGAAAACAGGTATGTACGGTGGGGAGCAGCGGGGGCTCTAGGAGAACTGGGTGACGAGAGGGCGATGGAGCCGCTCATTCAAGCATTAAAGGATAAAGAAATAATTGTACGAAACAGGGTGGCTTGGGCTCTAGGAAAGATAGACCAAAAAGCGGTGTTTGATTCTCTCACCAAAATTCTTAGAAATTATGAAATTAGCGAAGTTCAAGAAAGAGTAGAGTTGAATATAGATGAGTGACAAATGCAAAATCTGTGGAAAACAGGTTCAATACCTCCCAGCTCATTTGAAGAGACATAATACCACCATCGTGAAGTATGGACAAAGATGCCCGGAGTGGATTTGCTTCCGGAATGCGCTCATCGATTCTAGGATGACCCCAACCAACTTTGGGAAGCAATACAACTAAACCTAGTCAGATCAAAAAACGAACCAAACAGCGATAATATGGAAACCGCATCAGCTCTAGTTTTCACAGAGGATATCGATAAGAACTATAAAAGAATCAAACAGCTTCCAAAATTTTCAGCCGAGGAACTTGAGAGGAGGAGGAAAATCTACCTAAACAGAAAACGTGAAGAAATGGGACGGCACCTTTCATTTTACTGTCCCCGCTGCAGAGAGAATGTGACTTCTCTATTGGACAGCCTAATCCTCCAATCGGCTTTAAGGGGTAAAATGACACCGGAGGAAGCCTGCGAGAATTTCAAACTTTCCCATTATCGACACATTCACACAGATTATGAATCAGAACTATTTAGCGTGGAAGAAAAAGTTCAAGACTATTATTCTGAAGAATTGTGTCCAAAATACGATTATGGCCGTTGCCAAGTAATGCTTGAAGCATTCCAAAAAAGTATCAAGTACACCAAGCAAAAAGCCAAGATAAAAGCTAGATGCAACAAAAAAGCCAAACGGCTAATCCGAGAAGACTTCAGCCAAAAGATGGACGAAGAGCAAGAAGAACACTCGGGGAGAATAAAAAACTTTCAATCTCCGTAGCTGGAGAACGGTTTTTGCAAGGGTTGTA